>JAZONJ010000042.1:0-1703 GCA_045654425.1 Acutalibacteraceae bacterium | reverse complement strand
CTTTATCCTACGGCGAGCCTTACAGTCTTTTTAAAGGTGATGAAGAATTAGAGGTTAAGGAAAATATGGCTTGGAATTTACCTTTGTATACACTCTTCCCCGGCGAAGAGGCTCATCACACCTTTAATCTCGATTACTATGATATAAGCCAAAACGGAAGTTATCGGCTCGAAAGCTGGTTTGGTTTTCTTGAGGATTCCTCAATGGCTCAGAGATACCGCGCATATGTTGAGTTTAAAATCGACCGCCGTTATTCCTTCGTAGGCAAAGTCTACCGCGGCGAAGAGCTTGTTTTTGAAGACGGTATGTTTTCTTCGGTTATATTCACCGACAAGTACATCCCCGAATTTAAGATTTCGGACGATAACTGTCACCTCTTCACCAATATGGTAGTTACTTCTTTCTCTTCTGCATATTGGACTGATTTTGGCGAGCTTCAGGCATACAAGCTGACGAAACCTACTTGGGATGAGATCATCGGAAATTCCCTTTGGGACAGCGGATATTCTGCCGCTAAACTTCGGGAAAACAACCTTAACGCTTTCAGAGTTATAAACTATGAACAGAATATGCAGGCCTATCTGCTTGAACAGAAAAACGGTGATATTTATATCGCATACGGACACACAGACCCATTTATTATCAGGTGGATTTTTAAAATGAAGGAGATGGATTTTGATTACCTTTATTGGGATAAAAACGAGCCGCAGATAAACTACGAGTGCGATAATTCTCCCGACCCGATACCGCCGACTTTGAGCCTTTTCCCGAATATTAAAAAATTCCGTTTCTCATTTTCATCCCTTTCTACTTATATCCCGATGGGAGATTATGAGGAAACTGCAGACGAAATTGTTTGCACAGCTACCGCCAACGGTATAAGATTGCAATATTATTTTTTGCGTGAAGGCGACACTCTCGTATTTGATAAATTACGCTCGTCGGCTATACCTAAACACCGCTTTTACTCAAACAGCGAACCTGTTGCACCGGTAACCGACGGCTCGGTTTTTAAAATGACAGATAATCAGTTTGAAGAATAACACCTTAAAAAGACATTGCGTGATGCAATGTCTTTTTTGTTGCCTTATTATTGATTTTCGGTTATACTAATAAAAACGGTAGTCCGAGTTTTTTTGAGGAGAAAATTTATGGAAGTGAATTATAAAAATAAAAAATACTACAACACGGCAAAATACCCTATCCGTCAACCGAGAATAATGACCTTTTTACTGTATATCGTAAGTAAAATTGCTCTTCTCTTCGGTCCGAAATACAAAATTGAAAAGATTAATATGGAGGGATTGAAGCCGCCATATCTTCTGCTTTCAAATCACATGTATTTTATCGATTTTGAGCTTTCGGCTATCGCAACCTTCCCACACAGAGTCAACAACGTTGCAACTATCGATGGTTATTACCGTCGCCCGTGGCTTATGGAACTGCTCGGTTGTATCTGCAAGCGCAAATTCACGACAGACATCCACCTTATAAAGTCTATAAAGCGCGTTTTACAGAAGGGCGATGTGCTCTGTATGTATCCTGAAGCTCGCTACTCCCCTTGCGGTACTACGGCAATTCTTCCCGATTCTCTCGGAAAGCTTGTTAAAATGATGAAGGTTCCCGTTGTTGTTATGCTTCACCACGGAAATTATCTTTATACTCCTTTTTGGAATTACAGAAAACCGCGCAAAAATGTTCCG
>JAZONJ010000041.1:0-3877 GCA_045654425.1 Acutalibacteraceae bacterium | reverse complement strand
GTCTTCCTAAGACCGCTTGGCCTCCGACTTGGCATCTCTCGGAGATACTAAGCGTGGACTTTATGAGCCTATCCATGGTTCTGCTCCTGATATCGCAGGACAGAATAAAGCAAACCCCATCGCTACCATACTTTCTGCTGCAATGATGCTTCGCTATTCTTTTGACCTCGCTGAAGAAGCAGACTGCATTGAAAAGGCGGTCGACAAGGTACTCGAAAAGGGTTACAGAACAGCAGACCTTTGCGGCGACAGTGGAGTTACTCCTCTTACCTGTACTGAAATGTGTGATAAAATCTTAGAAGAGATTTAAAGCTAATGGCTTTTGGAGGCAGAAAAAATGCTAAATATCAGAATTGAAAAAACAACCACGCCGAAGGCAAAGCCTGAGGCAGGAAAGCCGCTTGGATTTGGAAAACTTTTCACAGACCATATGTTTGAAATGGATTACTCGGTTGAGAAGGGTTGGCACGACCCGAGAGTCGTTCCTTTCCATAACCTCACTCTTTCTCCTGCTGCAATGGTATTCCATTACGGTCAGGAAATGTTTGAGGGATTAAAGGCTTATGTCGGGGCAGACGGTAATGTTTATATGTTCCGTCCCGATATGAATGCAAAGCGTACCAATCAGACTAATGACCGCCTTTGCATCCCGACACTACCCGAAGAGGATTTTGTAGAGGCTATAAAGGCCGTGGTTACAGTTGATAAGGATTGGATTCCGACAGAACCCGGCACATCTCTTTATATCAGACCCTTCATCATCGCAACAGATGAATATCTCGGGGTAAAACCCTCTGATACCTATAAATTTATGGTAATTCTTTCTCCTTCGGGCGCTTATTATGCAAGCGGAATCAATCCTGTTGGAATCTGGATTGAAGACGAGTATGTACGCGCGGTTAAGGGTGGAATGGGCTTTGCAAAGACAGGCGGTAACTATGCTTGCTCACTTGCAGGTCAGGTAAAGGCTCATAATGACGGCTACAGTCAGGTACTTTGGCTTGACGGCGTTGAGAGAAAATATATTGAAGAGGTTGGCGCAATGAACATCTTCTTCAAGATTGACGGAAAGATTGTAACACCTATGCTGAATGGCTCTATTCTCCCCGGTGTAACACGCGATTCGGTTATAAATCTCTGCAAGGATTGGGGACTTCCGGTAGAAGAACGCAGAATTTCTATCGACGAGGTTGTCGAAGCTTATAAAGCAGGCAAACTTGAAGAGGTGTTCGGTACAGGAACCGCCGCAGTTATCAGCCCTGTCGGTAAACTTCGTCTGAAAGACGAGGTTATGGTTATCAATGATGATAAGATTGGTGAGGTAAGCCAGAGAATCTATGATACCGTAACAGGAATTCAGCTTGGTAAGCTCCCTGACAAGTTCGGATGGCGCTATTTTGTTTGCGAAAAGTAATTATATATAATGTAGAGTCCTGACCCCAAAAAACGGGGTCAGGGCATTGCGCTTTTTAAAAGAAGATAATTTTTTGCAAAAAAAACTCAAAATATTTTATTACGCTACTTGACTAAAGTGAATAAATGTGGTAACATACGTGTATTGACTTTAGCTAAGCAGAAAATGGAAGGATTAGTTTATGGAAAAGAAGAAAGTTTTAGGGCTTGAAGATCAGGTTTCCTTTAACCTTATGGCTCTTTATGAGAAATACGGCTATAAGAAATATAAGATGAGCAAATTCGAGGAGTATGACCTGTATCTCGAAAACAAGAATTTTTTAAAGAGTGAAAACGTTATTGCCTTTAACGACCCGACAGGAAAGCTTATGGCGTTAAAACCTGACGTTACTCTCTCGATTGCAAAAAATACCGAAGAAAACGAGAAATCAAGAAAGCTTTTCTATTCTGAGCATGTATACCGTGTTTCGGGCAATATGCATGAGTTCAAGGAAATGGCGCAGATAGGTCTTGAATTTATCGGTGAGGTTGATACATATTCACTTGCTGAGGTTTTACTTCTCGCGAAGAAAAGTCTTTCTGTTATTTCCCCTAAATACGTACTCGATGTTTCGCATATGGGACTTGTAATAGGTCTTCTTGATGAAACGGGACTTCCGTTCGATGTAAGAGAAGAAATTTCTTCTGCTATCGGCACTAAAAATGCTCCTGAAATTAAGAAAATTTGCAAATCGTATAGTGTTGAGACTTCTCTTTGTGATAAGCTTTGCGTTTTAGCGTCTCTCTACGGCTCGGTTGAAAAGATTCTGCCTGAGGCACGTCTTCTTGTAGTGAATGAAACGACCCGTACAGCTGTTGCGGAGCTTGAAACTCTGTCTGAGCTTTTAACTGCTTGTGGCGAAAGTAATAACATCAATATTGATTTTTCAGTAGTAAGTGATATGAACTACTATAACGGAATCACATTCTGTGGATATGTAGAAAATGTACCCGGAACAATCCTTTCAGGCGGAAGATATGATAATCTGCTCTTCAGAATGGGTAAAAATTCAGGAGCTGTCGGATTTGCTGTTTATCTTGACCTTCTTTCTTATCTTGATAATTCCGCAGAAGAGTTTGATGTAGATGTTTTGCTTGTATATGACGAAAACGTGCCGGCGAAAGCAGTTTTTGATGCTGTGAACAAATTAATCTCTGACGGGAAAACTGTCAGAACATCTATGACAGAAAACGTGAATGTTAAGTATAAAAGTCTTGAAAGATTGGCTTTCGTTTGTGGGAGGGATGGAAAATGAGTGAAATGATAAATATTGCTCTCCCGAAAGGAAGGCTTGGAGAAAAGGTTTATAATCTTTTTGAGTCTTTAGGATACGGCTGTCCTTCAATAAAAGAAAACAGCAGAAAGCTTGTTTTTGAAGATGAGACTAACGGTGTCCGTTATTTCTGGGTAAAACCGTCCGATGTTGCTATTTATGTGCTGACAGGTGTTGCCGATGTAGGTGTTGTCGGAAAAGATATTATTTTAGAGCAAAAGCCCGATGTTTATGAGCTTTTAGACCTTGGATTCGGTAAATGCCGAATGGCAGTTGCAGGCAAAAAAGGGGAGAGAATGTCTACCGACAAGACAATCCGTGTTGCAACGAAATTTCCCGAGATTGCAAAGAAATATTTTGCATCTAAAAGCCGCGCAATCGATATTATCAAGCTTAACGGTTCTATTGAACTTGCTCCCATTCTTGGTATGTCTGATGTAATCGTTGACATTGTAGAAACGGGAACTACACTCAAGGAAAATGACCTTGAAGTATACGAAACAATAGTCGATATCAGCGCAAGACTTATTGCTAATAAAACGGGTTTCCGTTTTAAAACCGAACAAATTGAGCTTATGAAAGCTAAAATACAAGAGGCGATTTCTAATGATTAAGATTTACGACAGTAAAAAAATTGCCCTCGAAGACATTCTTATTCGCGAAAATGCGGCTACGGGTGTTGAGGGTATAGTTTCTGAAATAATTCGCGATGTCCGCGAAAACGGAGACTCTGCACTTTATAAATATGCTGAGAAGTTTGATAAGGCAAAACTTTCGGCAATTGAGGTAACGGCAGAGGAAATTGACGAGGCAATGAGTCTTGTTGAACCCGAGTTTATTGAGATTTTAAAGGAAGCGGCTGAAAATATCGCTCTTTATCACAAAAATCAGTTAAACCCGGGATTTGAGATAAAGAAGGACAACGGTATTATTCTCGGACAGAAGGTTTTGCCGATAGAACGCGCAGGTCTTTATGTGCCCGGCGGTACTGCAGCTTATCCGTCTACCGTGCTTATGGATACAATCCCTGCTAAAATAGCGGGTGTCGGTGAACTTTGTATCGCGACTCCTCCCACTAAGGATGGAAAGGTTAATCCTGTAATTCTTGCTGCTGCAAAAATCGCAGGAGCTGACCGAATCTTCAAAATGGG
>JAZONJ010000040.1:0-11799 GCA_045654425.1 Acutalibacteraceae bacterium | reverse complement strand
TTGAAATACAAAATTATTTTTCGCTTTGTTTTTCAATTTCTTCAAAGCGATTTATAAAACTGTCGGTTTCGATCCCAAGTCTCTCTTCAGGGTCGGTATCAATAAGTTTTCCAAAACGTGATAGTTCGAAAAGAAGCTTTCCGTAAACATCTGCCGCCGACTGCTTGTCCCCACTTTCATAAACTCTTTCAAGTTCTTTTGAAAGGTTTGAAACAGTTCCTGATTTTACGGGATCTGAAAATTCAAAACCTGCTTTCTTTGCTCTCTTTTGAACCTTTGCGGCTCTCATAAGCGCAGGGAACGCTCTCGGCACACTCTTTAACGTATCGGTAGCGGTGTTCTGATGCTTTTCCTCCTTTTTGATGTCGTCCCAAAGGTCCAACACCTCAGAAGAATTATCAGCCTTAGCCTCGCCGAAAACATGAGGATGGCGGAGGACAAGCTTGCGAGCTATTCCGTCGACTACATCGCTATAATCAAACTTCTTTTCCTCTTCAGAAATTACCGAGTGGAAAACAACCTGCAAAAGTAGGTCGCCGAGTTCTTCACAAAGAGCCTCATCGTCATCAGTATCGATAGCGTCAGCTACCTCGTATGCTTCTTCAAGCAAATCGTTTCGTATACTCTTATGGGTCTGCTCAATATCCCAAGGACAACCGCCCGGAGCTCTGAGTATTCTCATAATTTCAAGCAGTTCTGACTCGGTGTATTTACCATCGTCTTCCCCTATTCTTATTTTTACCATATTTTGCTCCTAAAATCAACTGTTTTTTGTTAAAATGCCCATATTTAGTGGGTTTTGTGCGATTTTTTGAATCGAATTTACATATTTTGAATCAAAAAAAGGTTTTTCTAACGTTTTTTATATTCTTTCTATTACGCTGAGCAAAATCTCAAGCACCTGTTTGCCGTCAATATTAAGCGCTGCGGTATAGCTTTCGTTTGCATCGCTGCCTGCATCATCAGAGATTTTTCTGAGAGTTACAAAAGGAATTTTTGCAATTTCCGAGACGTAAGCGATTGCTGCAGATTCCATATCACATGACATAGCATTGAACTTATCTTTAAGAAAGTTTCGTTTTCCATCGTCGCAGATAAAACTGTCTCCGCTTACAACAACGCCTTTTTTGATAAAGGAATATTGCTCGGTAAAAAGATTTATTATCTTTTCGTCGCCTTTATAAATATAATTCTGAAGCGGCTTTTCACAAAGTTCATAACCAAGAGGAGTAAGGTCGAAGTCGTGCTCGATATACTCGGTTCCAACGGTAAATTCCCCTCTTCCGATTCCCGAAACTCCGCCTGAAAGACCAAAACTCAACATCGCATCTACACCAAGTGCCGCAAAATATGTTGCCGCAGCCGCAGCGTTCACCATACCGACTCCGCAAAGAACGGTATAAAGCTCTGTGTCAGAACCAAGGCTAAAACGATGTCCCTCTCTTGTGAAAAAATCGTGACGGACAGCCGAAAGCTCCTCCGCCTTTTCGCGTATCATTACATATTCGCTCTCATCGGCGATAATAAGTCCAATTTTTTTCATAATTACACTTCCTTATTCAACCTTTTCTCCGCAATTGCTGCAAAAAACAGAATTCACATCGATTGAACTATGACATTTGGGACAAAGTTTTTTATTCTTTAAGCCCTGTATTTTAATATCAAGCTCTTCGATCTCGGCAATATTATCGGTTATATCATCGACAAGAACCTTTACCTCTTCCGACTCAAAGTTTTCGCCGCTAATCACAGATTGATAACAAATTTGTCCGAGCATCTCGTAACTCTTCGAAAGCTTGGCTTCGAGAGAAGCCTTATCAAGCTTCATTTTTGAAACATTCACAACATCCTCAGTCTTTTTATAAACAACCTCAAAGCCCTGTTTTGCCTTATCAACAATATTGTTAAAATCCATAGCGTTTTCTCCTTTTGGATTATTTTATAGCTTCGTAAAAACGCTTTATTCCCTCTTTGCGAGAAAGCATTTCGTCGAAACGGTCGATGTACTCATATGGGTATTTATAATTGTAAATTCGCTCAATTCTTGTAGAATTCGGTTCGCGAAGTTTGGTAACTCCCGATGCTCCGCAAGCTAGAATAGTATGAGTCTCGTCCATTATATAGACGTTATAAAGACCCTCATAACCTTTTTTAGAATATCCGACATTTTCGAGATTTCCGACCGTTTTGCTTTGTCTGTAAAGATAATACGGTAAAATTTCCGCCTCGGCGAGTCGTCTTCTTGCATAATCAACCATTATCGCAGCATCCTCGCCAACCTTGTTGTCGGGAAATCTACCGTCGGCAGAAAGGGTTGACGCTCTTTTCATCGAGAGAGAATGAACCGTCACGCTTTCGGGGTCCATAGAAATTATCTTTTCGACAGTTTCTTTAAAACTCTCTACCGTATCTGTCGGAAGCCCTGCAATAAGATCCATATTGATATTATCAAAGCCTACTTTTCGGGCAAGTATACACGCCTGTTCACACTCTTCAGCAGTATGGTTTCTTCCGATTTCTCTCAGTACCGCATCATTCATCGTCTGAGGATTGATGCTGATTCTTGTAGCACCGCCGTTTTTAATGGCAATAAGCTTATCCTCGGTAATAGCATCAGGTCTTCCCGCTTCAACGGTATATTCTTCTACACCCGAAAGGTCAAAATTTTCCGCTACCGCGGTCATTACCTTTTCAATCTGCGAAGCCGTCAAAGCCACAGGTGTTCCCCCGCCAATATAAACCGTCTGTAAAAACAGACCGAGTTCTTTTACGATTTTGCCCGTTTCGGCAATTTCTTTTACTAAAAGCGCTACATAAGGCTCGATTAGATTCTTTGCCTTATCAACCGAATGGGATACAAACGAACAGTACGCGCAACGAGTAGGACAAAACGGTATCGAAATATAAAGACTGAAAGAGTCCTTTTTAGAACGGCTTATTATATCATATTCCGGACTCATCGTATCTGCCGAAAGTCTGATTTTAGAATCATCAACAAAAAGAGTTTCTCTGAAATACTCTTTTGCCTTTTCTTCGCCAAGGCTGTCGCAAAGCTTATGATAAAGCTTTACGGGTCGGACTCCTGTAAGTATACCCCAAGGAGCTTTGTAGCCCGAAAGCTCGCAAAAACACTCATAAAGGCAGGTCGCAAGCGTCAGTTCCTGCGATTTACTGTCGTGTTCGCATTTTCTTTGCCTGCTTGCGCTTTTACCCTCTGCAAAAAGTTCCGTTCTTGCCATATCGCCATTTTCACCCAAAGAACAAATGGCATAAATAGCATCACTTTTTACTTCATTCAGAATATTAATCTTGTCATTCGGCAGAAAAATTCTGCAAAGCTTTTCAAGCTCGTAATTAAAGTTGTGATTTATATTACATAAATTCATTATCGGTCGTTCCTTGGTTTATTCCATGTATCTGTATCGATGGTCAGGGTCACGGGTCCGTCGTTTAAAAGTTCTACCGACATATCGGCTCCGAAAATTCCCTTTTCAACACCCAAAATACCGCAACCTTCAAGGCATTTGCAAAAATACTCATAAAGCTCGTTTGCCTCTTTCGGTGGCATAGCAGGGTCAAACGAAGGTCTTGTTCCTCGTCTAACATCTGCGCAAAGTGTAAAATTAGAAATAACAAGAGCCTTTCCGCCAATATCGATGACCGACAGATTCATTTTATCCTCACTGTCAGAGAAAACTCTCATCTTAGAAAGTTTTTCTGCTAAAAGAGAAGCCTCGGCTTCGGTGTCGCCTTTTGCAACACCGAGCAGAATAAGAAGCCCTTCTTCAATTTTCCCTACCGTTTCTCCCAAAACCGATACAGAGGCCTTTTTCACTCTTTGAATAACTGCTTTCATCGGTTTGTTCTCTCCACACTGTATACTCCCGAAAGCTTTTTAAGCTTTGCGATAATAGAACTGAGGTGCTCAACGCTTGCCGCAGAAACAGTAACTGACATAACACAATTACCGCCCTTTACCGTTCTTGCGTTTACGGCATGCAGACCTACTCGCATATTAAAGAGGATATTAGTAATATCGGCAAGAAGTCCGTCGCGGTCAAGTCCTGTTATCTCAATAGTGGATGTAAACGAGCTTGACTTTCCGTCATCTGCCCAATATGCTCCAATCCAGCGGCCTGCTTCGTTTGCCGAATTTGTATCGCGCGGTACGTTTACGCAGTCCTTTTTGTGAACAGACACACCATGTCCTCTTGTTATAAATCCGATTATATCGTCTCCAGGAAGAGGGGCGCAGCATTTTGAAAGCTTGACAAGACAGTTGTCTATTCCCTCAATTATTACGCCGTCATGAGAGCGCGGTGTATGCTTCTGGATATATTCCTCAATATTAGTTTCTTTAGAGGCCTTAACAAGCTTTACATAGTCCTCTTTAATACGCGGCATTATCTTTTCAAGACTTACTCCGCCGTAACCGATTGCAGCATAAAGCTCCTCGGCATTTGCAAGACGCTGTCTTTTAGCAATATCAAGAATAAAACTCTGCATATCTGCATCGGGAAGAATAATAGAATTTCTTCTGAATTCGCTTTCAATAGCATTTCGTCCCGTTTCGATATTCTCTTCGCGTCTTTCTTTTTTGAACCATGAGCGTATCTTTGCTTTTGCGCTGCTTGTAACAGCTATAGACAGCCAATCTCTCGAGGGTCCGTGACCTGCGGCGTTTGTCGTCAGAATCTCGATAACCTCACCTGTCTTAACCTCGTGGGTAATCTGAACTATCTTGCCGTCAACCTTTGCACCGACCATTCTGACACCGACTGCCGAATGGATTGCAAAAGCGAAGTCAATAACGGTAGCGCCGGCAGGTAGGCTGATAACGTCTCCTTTAGGAGTTACGGCATAAACATCCTGAGCAAGGTCGACCTTAATAGTTCTGATAAGGTCGGTGCTATCCTCAGACTGACTTTCAAGCACCTGACGAATCCATTCAAGGCTTGTGTCCATCTTTTTGTCATTGGATGTTATACCCTCTTTATATTTCCAATGTGCCGCAATACCGAACTCAGCAGTATGGTGCATATCGAAGGTTCTTATCTGAATTTCAAAGGGTATTGCATCTCTGCCTATAACGGTAGTATGAAGCGACTGATACATATTAGGCTTCGGTGTTGAAATATAATCCTTAAATCTACCCGGAATTGGGCGGAACATATCATGCATGATTCCGAGAACGTTATAACAGTCAGTAACCGTTTCGGTAATTACTCGAACAGCATAAACGTCATATATTTCTTCAAAGTTTCTTCCCTGCATAAACATTTTTCTGTAAATGCCAGGAATCGACTTTACTCTCGACTGAAGAATAACCTCTACTCCGGGCATTTCTTCACGAAGTCTCTGCTCAATTCTTTCTTTGAGGGTATTAAATGTAGCCTCTCTGAAATGACTGCGTTCAGAGAGAAGATCTTCTATCTCTTTGTATGCGATAGGATCAAGATGACGGATTGATAAATCCTCAAGTTCTTCCTTAATCGCATGGATACCGAGTCGATGAGCAATCGGAGCATAAACCTCTATTGTCTCGAGCGATTTTTCAAGCTGCTTATGCTCAGGCAAAGAGCCGAGAGTCCTCATATTGTGAAGTCGGTCAGCAAGCTTTATTACGATAACTCTAATATCCTTACCCATCGCAATAAGCATTTTACGAAGGGATTCCGCCTGCTGTTGCTCACGCGATACATACTGAATTCGACCGATTTTGGTAACGCCGTCTACCAATAACGCTACCTCTTCTCCGAATTTCTGCTTTATATACTCTTCTGTTGTTTCGGTATCCTCAACAACGTCGTGTAAAAGGGCAGCCGCAATGGATTCGGAATCCATTCCAAGTGTTACAATTATCTTTGCAACATTAAGCGGATGGTAATAATATTCCTCGCCTGATTTTCTCAGTTGTCCGGTATGCGCCTCAACACAAAGCTCAAAGGCTCTGCGGATAAGCGGCTCATTATAACTCTCTTCTTGTTCATTCATTACATCGAGAAGACTTTTATAATCAAGTTCACATTTTTTATCAAGTTCCATTAATGCTACCCCCTTTCATTAATTTTACGTAGTATTTTAGCATCGGCAAGATTTACCTTAACCGCCGTATTTGCTACCTTGAGCGTTGGAACAGAGTCCCTGTCGTAAAGCGAACAAAGCTTCAGTTCACAAAGTGCCTCTGCTGCGACAAGTGTTTTTGCAGGGCTTAATTTTGTAAGAAGCGCGTTCGTCAGTCTGTCGAGAGAGATTTCTCTCTTTTGAATTTCCTTATAAACCATTCCGACTTCTTCTCTTGAAGGTGCTATTTCCGAATATTCACCGCCGAGATCCGATTTGAAGGATTCGTATTCATCCATATCAATAAGAAGGCTGTCCCAATCGATTCCGCTTAAACGCATTTCCTTTATATTGACCGTGAGCGAAACGCTTCCGTTATATTCGTTAGTATCAAGTAACACGGCAATATCGACCGTATTTCCGACTTCAAAGGCAAAAGATGCAGGTGTAACACCGAAGAGCATAGCCGTAAAACTTACACCGTCACGGCTTAAAGTCAGTCTCAGATGTTTTCCCGATGCTACTGCCGATATTTTTTCTATCGTCAACCCGAATATTCCAAAAAGCGGAGTCGGATTTCCGACACCGTATGGTTCTAGAGTTCTGAGTTCCTCAACAAGATCAACCGATAAAGCCATAGGACTGAGCTTACAGTCAAGCTTTACTTCAGGATATATTCTGTCAAGATTTGCCGCATATTCGTTTATTTCTCGTCTGAAAGCCGAAACAGAAGATGCAGAAAGGGTCACTCCTGCCGCCATTTCATGACCGCCGAATTTCGAGAGCAAATAACCGCACGATTTTATAGCGTCATAAATTGAAAAGCCCGAAACACTTCTTGCAGAGCCGTTTGAAATTCCATCGATAGTAGAAAGAACAACAACCGGTCTGCCGTATTTTTCGCAGAGACGAGCGGCTACTATTCCAATAACACCGCCGTGCCAGTTTTCGCCCTCTACAACAATAACTCTGTTATGTTTATATCCGT
This sequence comes from Acutalibacteraceae bacterium, assembly GCA_045654425.1. Classification (GTDB taxonomy): domain Bacteria; phylum Bacillota; class Clostridia; order Oscillospirales; family Acutalibacteraceae; genus SFWF01. The sequence continues at coordinate 4,748 of JAZONJ010000040.1, read as the reverse complement.
TTTTCTCTACAATACTGACGGCATCGCTGTAAATCTGTTTTTCAAGTCCCTGACGTCTTATATTCTCGTTGCAAAGAAGCTCGGCGATTCCGTTTGCCGCTTCGTCATCATCGGTAAGCAACAGTTCAACCGCACGCGCTGCATCGCCCATTCTGCCTGCCGCATTGATGCGCGGTGCGACAGTATAGGCAATTTTACCTGCTGTAAGTGAATAAGGTTCAATACCCGACGCCTTTAACAGTGCAGAGACACCACGGCGTTTACCCTCGGAAATAAGATTTATTCCCTCTCTTACCGCAGAGCGATTTTCGTTTTTAAGGGGCATAACATCGGCAACCGTTCCGATTGCAACAAGATCACCGAATTCGTAAAGCATCTCTTCGGCACTTTTACCGTCAAGCGCGGCTACTAACTTAAAGGCAACCATACATCCGCATACTTCCTTGAATTCGGACAAGTCATCTGCTCTATGCGGGTCAATTACCGCATCTGCGTTCGGAATTTCTTCTCCCGGCAGATGATGGTCGGTAACGACAACCTTCATTCCAAGTCTTTTCGCATAGTCAATTTCGCTGATAGCGGCAATTCCGTTGTCAACCGTTATTATAAGGTCGACATTTCTCTCGTGCAGTCTTTCAACCGCCATCATATTTATACCATAGCCGTCTTTTTCACGGTCAGGTACCTCGTAGATAACCCTGGCTCCGCGATTTTTGAGATAGCTATACATAAGCGCGGTAGCTGTAACCCCATCGACGTCATAATCTCCGTAAATCGCGATAAGAGAATCCGAATATATAGCATCTGTTACAATCTCTACCGCTTTTTCCATATCGCAAAGTTCAAACGGGTCTGCCATTATACAGTCGGGAGAAATAAATTCAGAAAGTTCATACGGGTCAGAATATCCTCTGCCCGCGGCAATAAGCGCTACAAAAGCATCAATATTACACTCTTCGGCAAGCTCTGCCGCAAGAGCTTTTTGAGGCGGATTTACTACCCATCGCTTAAACTGCATTTTTCTCCCTCCTTAAAATTAATAATACTACCCTATTATAGTTAATTATTATATCAAAAGAATTTGATTTTTTCAATAATTTATAACAAAAAAAGGAAGCCAAAAAATGAATTTGGCTTCCTTTTAATGCATTTCTTTAATTATTTTTTAAGTTCGAGAACTGCTTTTACCTTTTCTACGATATGACGTGCTCTGAGTCCGTATTTATCGAGAACCTCAAGGGCAGGGCCCGAAGAACCGAAGGTATCCTGAACGCCGACTTTAAGTACGGGAACGGGGCACTTTTCAGTAACTACATCGCAAACTGCGCTTCCGAGTCCGCCGATAACGCTATGCTCTTCAGCAGTAACGATTGCGCCGGTCTCCTTTGCAGCCTTAACGATGATTTCTTCATCAAGCGGCTTGATTGTTGCGATATTTATTACTCTTGCATTAATGCCTTCTGCCTTAAGAGTTTCAGCAGCCTCCATAGCCTCAGCAACCATAAGACCTGTTGCAACGATAGCAACATCGTTGCCTTCTTTCAACTCAACACCCTTGCCGATTTCGAACTTATAGTCCTCAGCATTTACCATGGGGAGAGCAAGACGACCAAATCTCATATAAACAGGGCCGTTATGGTCAAGAGCAGCGCGTACTGCAGCTCTGGCTTCAATGTCATCAGCAGGGTTAATAATTGTCATGCCGGGGATGGTACGCATAAGAGCGATATCCTCACAGCACTGATGTGTTGCACCATCCTCAACAACAGAAATAGCTGCGAGTGTAGCGCCGATTATAACGTTGAGGTGGGGATAACCGATAGAGTTTCTAACCTGCTCGAAAGCTCTGCCTGCGGCAAACATAGCAAAAGAGCTTGCGAAAACCTTTTTACCTGTTGCAGCAATACCTGCCGCAATGCTAATCATATTCTGTTCTGCGATTCCGCAGTCATAAAATCTTTCGGGGAAAGCCTTTTTGAAACCACCGGTCTTGGTAGCTTCTGCAAGGTCAGCATCGAGGACGATAAAGTCATCTCTTTCATTTCCGAGTTCAACAAGACTCGCACCATAGGAGTCACGTGTTGCAACCTTTTTAATATCAGCCATTGTCTTAGTCCTCCTTACATTAACTCAGCGAGAGCGGCATCAAGTTCTTTGATAGCCTCAGCATGCTGCTCATCATTGGGAGCTTTACCGTGCCATCCGCACTGATTTTCCATAAAGGAAACGCCCTTACCCTTAACGGTGTTCATAATGATAGCGGTAGGCTTTTCGGTTTCCTTTTCAGCAGCAGCGATAGCAGCTTCTATTTCCTCAAAGTTGTGTCCGTCGATTGTAATTACATTCCAACCGAAAGCGGCAAACTTAGCATCAAAAGGAGCGGGAGAGTTAACCTCTTCGATAGAACCGTCAATCTGAAGTCCGTTATAGTCAACAAAAGCGGTAAGATTTGAAAGCTTTTTGTTTCCTGCAAACATTGCTGCTTCCCAAACCTGACCTTCTTCGCATTCACCGTCTCCGAGAAGAGTGTAAACTCTGAAAGAATCGCCGAAATGCTTAGCAGAAAGAGCCATTCCGCAAGCGGTAGAAATTCCCTGACCGAGAGAACCTGAAGACATATCTACACCGGGGATTCCCTTCATGTCGGGATGACCCTGAAGACGAGAGGTAGTCTTTCTGAGAGTAAGAAGTTCTTCTACATCGAAGTATCCTCTGTGAGCAAGTGTTGCGTAAAGCACAGGTGCTGCATGACCCTTTGAAAGCACGAAACGATCGCGGTCTGCCTTCTTGGGATCTTTCGGGTCAATGTTCATCTTCTCAAAATAAAGATATGTGAGAAGGTCTGCAGCAGACAAAGAGCCGCCCGGATGTCCTGCCTTTGCGCTATGTACCGAATCGACAATGCTCTTTCTGATATGAAGCGCTGTCACTTTAAGTTCTTTAATTCTTTTTGCGTCCATAATATTCCTCCTACGAGAAGTTTTTTACTAAATAATCTATAAAATCTGCTACCGCACCATCGGCACAGGGGCAGGTAATATACTTTGCCATTTGTTTTAAATCATCGGGTGCACCCGCCGTTACGGCAGGCATATCTACCTCGGCAAGCATCGCTACATCGTTATAATAGTCTCCGATGCCAAAAAGTCCGCCCTTTTTGATACCGAGAGTGGTGCGAAGCTGTCTTAAAGCGGTGCCTTTTGAAACACCTTTCGGCATCTGCTCAACATACTTCTTAACATCACCGTAAATATTCGCTGTGCTATCATTGAAATCAGATGTATCGCCGCAAATTTCTAACCCTATTTCCATAAGTTCATCTCGTCTTTCGCGACTGCCCGGAATGAAGAGAACTTTCAGCCAATCTTTATCCTTGATTTCTTCAAAATCAGCAAACACAGGAGTTATCTTTTCATATTCTTCGTGAATATCGGTTTCGTGTGTTCTTACGGGAACATAGCAAACATCCTTGGTATGCACCTCATAACTGACATCAGGCATATTATCGATAACGTATTTTGTGAGCTTCTTATCCTTTTCACAAAAAAGCGACTCGGCTATAACCTCATCCTTTGCAAAATCGTATATTAGTCCGCCGTTCAGCACAGCACTCGGTCCGATATTGCTTTTATCTATGTAACTGAGTATTGGAAGAAGGGCCTCTTTACTTCTGCCTGAAGACAGAGCAAAAATTCCACCCTCTTTAATAAACCACTCAATTTTTTCTATATTTCTTTCAGGTATTTCGCCATGACTGACGAGTGTTTCATCAACATCACTTGCCAGTAAGCAACCGTCAAAAATTCCCATTATCTTTTCCCACACTTTTTAAGGAATTCTTTAAAATAATCGGGCAATTCACTCTCGAATTCCATATATTCCTTGGTTTTCGGATGAATAAATCCGACCTTTTTCGCGTGCAAACATTGACCGACGAGTCCTGCTGCCGCTTTTTTTGGTCCGTAAACATCGTCTCCCGCAACAGCATGTCCGATACAAGACATATGAACCCTTATCTGATGGGTTCGGCCTGTCTCTAAACGACAACGTATATGGGTAAAATCACCGAAACGTTCTATAACGCTGTAATGGGTTACGGCTTCCTTTGAATTTTTATCGGTAACCGCCATTTGTTTACGTTTTACGGGATGGCGTCCTATCGGAGCGTTTACAGTTCCGCTATCAGCCTTTAAATTTCCGTGAACTACCGCTTCATATTCTCTTGTAAAGCTGTGTTCTTTAATCTGTTCGGCTAAAAATGTGTGAGCAAAATCGTTTTTTGCCACCATTAAAAGACCGCTTGTGTTTTTATCAATACGATGAAGTATACCGGGACGCATAACTCCGTTAATCCCCGAAAGAGAATCCTTGCAGTGAGCGAGCAATGCGTTAACCAAGGTTCCGTCATAATTCCCTGCAGCAGGATGTACAACCATTCCCTTCGGCTTGTTAACGACAAGCAGATCATCATCCTCGTAAACGATATCAAGCGGTATATTCTCCGCTTTAACCTCGAGCGGTACTGCTTCAGGTATTCGAACGATTATTTCATCGCCGATTTTAAGCTTATCTTTTTTCGAAACCGGTTTTCCGTTTAAAAGGATTGCTCCTTCTTCTATTAAAGAAACTACGCGACTGCGCGACAGCTCGGTGTTTTTAGCGACAAAGCTGTCTATTCTGTCTGATGCGACATCCGAAATAAGAATTATCTCATTCATCTGTCGGCTCATCCTTTATTCTAAGCTTTT
>JAZONJ010000039.1:0-1981 GCA_045654425.1 Acutalibacteraceae bacterium | reverse complement strand
GCGACTGTCTTTCGGCAAGAGGATTACTGTATTGCGCTCTTTCGCAGCTTACCTGCGCTGAAGAGACGTTTGAAGCTGATTTCAATAAGTATGCCTCGATGCTTGTTGATGTGTATGAAGCAGGAATGCGGGAAATCGGTTGATAAAATAATACAACTAAATACTTATGATATGTGAACAGACTCACTTTTTGATTGCGGTTATATCATTCAATCAGTAGGAGGTCTGTATTTTTTTATCCTTTTTTCAGGAAAAGCCGGAGGTGAGTGAAGTCTACAAAATTTAATAATAACGTTTTCCAAAGCAAATCCCTGAGATTTTTGAGGTGAATTATGGATATTGTTATCTATTCTTTAATGTTTTTTGCACTCACCTGTATCGGAAGTTTTATCGGTGTATGTTTTGAACGTATACCCGAAGGAGAATCAATCATAAAGGGAAGGTCTCATTGTGAGAGCTGCGGAAAAACTCTAAAAGGTTACGAATTGGTTCCGATTATTAGTTATCTGTTTTTAAGAGGCAGATGCTCTAAGTGTAAGAAGAAAATACCTCTTCGTTGTCTTGGAATCGAGTTTTTTACAGCTGTCTTCGGAATTATCCCGTTGATCATGTACGGAGTAAGCGTTCAGGGCTTTGCGTATTGTGCAATAAGCTGTATTTTGTTTGAAATTGCCCTTTTGGACTTCAAAACAATGGAAATATCCGATTTTGCAAGTCTCTTAATTGGACTCATCGGTATTGCCATGATGATTTACCAGGGTAGTTATCTTTCATCGCTGATTGGGGCTGTATGCGTCAGCATTCCGTTCCTGGTCTGCGCACTTTGCGGTGTGATGGGCTACGGCGATGTTAAGTTAATGGCTGCAGTCGGTGTTCTACTTGGAATAAAAGGTGTTTTGTTTGCCGCGTTTGCCGGGATTGTAATCGGTTGTTTTGCGGCGATAATCTTGAAATTCAGAAAAACCCACGATTGGAAGAGCGAAATTGCGTTTGGACCATATCTTTGCATCGGAAGTTATCTGTCGATGCTTATAGGACCTACGTGTATTGACCTTTACCTATCAATATTAAAGTAACAAGGAGAATCATCGACATGAGATTTTTTAAATCCACCCCTAAAAGTAAGAAGAAAAATTCTAAGCGCAAGGGTTTTACCCTTGTGGAACTCTTGGTTGTAATCGGTATCCTCGCGGTGCTCGCCGCAGTTGCCATCCCCAGCGTTGCCGGCCTTATCGAAAAGGGTAACGTGTCTACCGACACTCAGAACGCAGCAGAGATGACAAACGCAGTTACCCGTTGGGTAAGTGAGTACGAGCTTTATATCGCTGAGGTTAACTCCGGTACCGTTGACGACGACGATCCCGTTGCAGGCCGTGTTTCCAACACGATTACCACTGTAGATGCGGACTTTGACGCAACTGACCGTGAAGTTGTTAAGCTCTTCGAAAAAGGCGTAGACGGCACTGTTGAAAGCACTACTGTCGGCAGCATCGATTATCGTACCAAGTATCCTACCAGTGAGGCTATGGTTAAGGCTGTTATTTCCAACTACACCCAGATCAAGGGTGAGTCCTTCGAGCCTAAGCAGAAGACTATGAGCTTCTTCTATTGCCCGAGCCTCGGCGCAGTTGTATTTGCAGACAGTGAAGCTACCGTTGCTGATCTTAATGCACAGTACAAGAACGGTATTGATGCGAAGGGTAATGCCCTCGACAACAACACCGTATGGATTAACCTTACCACTGACACTGCTAACGATAAAGTTGCCAGCGGTTCCTAAATCTTAAGCAGCGACACCGCTGCAGCCAAATATATTTAGGGTTCTTCGGGAGCTTTGTGCTCCCGAAGAATGCCCTGATTTATCGGAGGACATATGAAAAAAGGTTTTACGTTGGTTGAACTTCTGTGTGTTCTCGGTATAATTGCCATTTTGTCAACGATATCGGTGCCTGTGTTAAAAAGAGCTGATGAAAACAGCCGA
>JAZONJ010000038.1:0-18786 GCA_045654425.1 Acutalibacteraceae bacterium | reverse complement strand
CGTGAACCTGGACTCCGTGTTCGTGAGCGTATTTTATACCCTCGCGCATATCGTCAATTCCAAAATTCGTAGCGGCGGGACGCATACCGAATTCTTCGCCTGCGAGATATACCGCATCTGCCCCGAAATCTACCGCAGTTTTCAGCCTCGTAAGGTCTCCAGCAGGGCATAAAAGTTCCATTTTATTCATAGTCATTTAATTAAAATCCGGCCATTTACCGTTATTTCTCAAGCGGTTTACAGTATTTTGATGTGCAGTAAGTGTTTTATTATAATAGAAATTCATATCCTTATCGGTAACGAAATAATAATAATCAGGTTGAGAAACCGAAGGATTAAGAGCTGCATTTATTGGTTCCATACTTGGAGAGCAAAGGGGGCCGACAGGAAGTCCTACGGTTTCATGGGTGTTATATGCGCCATTTCCGTAAGGATAGTCTCGAGTAGGATCGGACCCAAGCAGAGCGCTATCTCCCCAATCTTCAAGACGGTTATAGAATATCTCAGCAACCTTTTGCTTGTCCTCAAAGCTTGCGCTGCTTGCTTCAAGTTCGATTATAGATGCCATTGTAAGTATTTCATGCATCGTATAACCAAGTTCTTTTGCCTGCGCCTTCATTTCGTCGGTAAAACGGGATTCCATCGTGCCGAGAAGCTTATCAATAGCAAGCTGGGCACACTTTTCAGGCTCATCGAAATTATAAAACTCATAAGTATCAGGGAATAAATATCCCTCAAAACGCCAATGAACCGTCTTTTCGGGTATCTGCTCGACAAAGGAGTAACCAAACTCTCCCTTCTGAAGAACCTTTTTAAGTTCGCTTTCATTACCGACATTATTTTCAGCAAGAATTTTAATAATATCGTCAACCGAAGCTCTTTCGGGAATTCTTACCGTGACGGTTGATATTTTTGCACCAACGTGTACAAGTTTGGTTGCGAGACCTGCATATCCATCCTCGTCGCTGAGAATAAATACACCTGTCTGATACCTTTTATCATATCCTTTGACTTTTGAATAAACCTTGAAGAGAAGCTCGCTGTCAATAATATTATTTTCACGTAATATCTTTGCTGTATCGGAAAGTTTGCTTCCTTCGGGAATTTCAACTGTGTATTCGTTTCCCCTGTTACCTCCGATTCCAAGGAAATCAGAAGCACCAAAAATTATTCCAAGAGATAAAAGTACAGAGAATACGATTATTCCTAGAACCCAGATTACCGAACCTAAAGCACGGAATTTTTTCTTCTTTTTAGTCTGTTTCGGTTCGGGCTTTTTTTCTTCTGCAATAGAAAAGCCTTCGCCGATTATAAATTCATCAACCAACGCTTCAAACTCATTTGTGTTGTCCAGTCTTTCGCGATTATCCATCAAATCACCTTATTTCCTACAGGTTTTTATTTTTTTATCGGTAACGATTATATCAACAGAACGATCGAATCTGCCGTGATGCATATAGGGCCTAAGCTCATTACTATAGCAGATTCCCGCGCTCCTTCCGTTAAATCGCACCATATATCTGTCGTAATATCCCTTGCCGTAACCTAAACGATATCCGTTCATATCAAACTGCATACCGGGAACTATCATAAGACAGTCGGTAAAGTCGGTAACGATAGGTAGAGACGGGTCAGGCTCAAGCACCGAAAAGCTTCCGGGAGAAAGCTCTTCAAATGAGCTGATATAGTGAAACTCCATATCGCGAGTATCAGGAATACAACGCGGCACAGCGACTTTTTTCCCGTCGGCCCAAGCATTTTCTATTATTAATTTTGTGTCAACTTCTATCGGAGTCGATACATAAACAAGTAAGGTCTTTGCAGGCGAATATTCATTAAGCCGTCTTACATTAGCCGCAATATCACGGTCAAGCTGTGCTTTTTTATCCTTTTCCATCTCTGCCCGACGTTTTTTCTGACTTTCGCGTATCGACTGTTTATACTTTCTTATATCTAACGGGTGCATTGCATTGCCTCTTTAATACTATCTGCCTTTTCTTTTGAGCAAAGTTTCCGAACTATTTCAAAAGCAAATTCCAAAGCCGTACCCGCTCCCTTACCTGTGACGACAAATCCGTCTGCCACGGCCGGTGCGTCGCAAATCTGAGCTCCACGGAGTCTGTCCTCAAATCCGGGATAGCAAACGGCTTTTTTACCCTCTAATATTCCCCAATCACCGAGAACAGACGGAGCGGCGCAGATTGCCGAAACAAGTTTTCCGTTTTTGAAGCAGTAATCGGTCAATTCTTCAACCTTCTTAGAATCCTTAAGATTCCAAGCTCCCGGAAGTCCTCCCGGTAAAACCACACCGTCAAGGTCTTCGTTTGTAGCCTCGGCTTCAGTAATATCAGCCTCAACCTTTATGTTATGTGTACCCACGGGAGTCTTGGTTCCAACTCCGACAGTTTTGGTCTCAATATCTGCACGACGGAGCACATCAACAGTAGCGAGCGCTTCTATTTCTTCAAATCCGTCGGCTAAAAACACGTATATCATATAGTTCTCCTATAAAATTTTCTTAGTTTCTTCTAAAACCTCTCCTGCAATATCCTCGATTGTTCTCGGCTCGCCGTCTTTACCGCAGGAAATTATTGTCCAACCCGAAAACTTAGCGGTAAAAAGCGCCGCTTTTCTGCAGTTTTCCAGATACTCAAGGTCACTTTCGTGAATATCCTTGTGACCGCCGTTTGCATCATAGCGCTTATCCATAAGCTTCTGAGAAATTTCGGTCGGCATATCAAGAAAGATTACCTTATCCGGTGCCGGTATTCCGAGCTTATTATATTCAAAATCATAAAGCCACGAAAGGAAGCCTTCCCACTCAGATTCGGGAAGTTTTGAACACTGATGAATTGCGTTTGAAGTAGTATATCTTCCCGAAACGATTACGCCACCGTTGTTATAATGCTGCCCCCAATCCTTTTTAAAGGAAGCATAACGGTCGACAGCATAAAATGCCGATGCCGCATAAGCGTTTACATCGCCCGGTTTTTTACCGAACTGACCCGCAAGATACATTTTAACAAGCGCTGAAGAGTCATCGTCATAATTCGGGAAGGAGACCCATTTCGAATTTACACCGTTTTTGCTGAGATTTTCAAAAAGTCGGTCAAGTTGGGTCGATTTTCCGCTTCCGTCAAGACCTTCTAATACGATAAGTTTACCCATATGTTTTAGTTTTCCTTCATGTTTCTGTAATACTCGCGTACCTCTTTTATTTTTCCGCAAGTCATTTTACCCTCAGGGCATCCGCCTGTAAGACAGGACGGTCCTGCATTTTTAAAGAGATTAGGCGCAACCTCTTTCACAAGGGCAAGCATTTGATTTGCAACGTCCTGAATCTCCCACTGTGCACGGTTGCAGCAACGATGACGGAAGAAGTTGTGAAGGCTTCTTGCATTCATTGTAACTACCATTTTAGTATCGCAAGCGTTCGGAAGAACAAAGCGCGCGTCCTCGATAGCCTTTTTCTCGGCGGCACGGTCTGCCGCTTTTTCATCTTTACCTTCAGCAAGAAAAGCAGCTTTGTGCTTAGCCTTTAACACCTCAGTAATTTTTTCATAATATTCCTTATCCTTCTGCATTGCCTCGTTGAAAAGAGCAAGAGCTTCAGGCTCTGCTGCAATCTCGGGAGGAGTTACAAATTCAAAATCATTTTCAGCAACATATCTCTGGCTCTGTACAGAGAAAGATGCGATTCTGTGACGTGTTATCTGCGCGAGAAGTGCGCGTGATACGCCCTCTATTCCAAATGTAAAACTAGCGTGCTCGATAGGACTTTCATGACCGATTTCAGAAAGCATCTCAACAAAAGAAGCCGCTTTCTCATCGGTAAGTCCATCTCTTATTCCATCAATAGTTGAGGGTGAATAACAAAGTTTTGCCGCCGAAGCCACTGTATGCTCGGGGAAGGGTGTGTGTGCAAGAAGAGTAACCTTAGCCATTTTATTATCTCCTTTTAGGTATATATATTGACATTATATCAAATAATGTTATTTCTTGCAAGATTTCTCTTAAAAAAGAACAATTAAATATGGAAATTTGAATGGTATTATAGTCATTATTTAAAAAAATCTAAAAAACGACAACTTTTTTCTTGTAAAGATGAAAATATGTGTTATTATATAATATATAGATATAAAAAGCAGAGGAGAAAAAATATGGCAAAATTTGATCTTACCCATGCACCCTACGGTGACCTTGCTATTATAAGTATGAAGGGCACCGAAGAGATTGCAAAACAGGTAGACTACTATCTTAAGCAATGGCGCGGCGAACCCGAAGAAGGAACCTTTGTAATTCCTGCTAACTGTCCCCGTTTCGGAACAGGCGAATCAAAGGGTGTTTTCAAACACTCCGCACGTGGACTTGATGCATATATCATTTGTGACTGTTTCAACCATGGTGTTACCTACAAAATGTATGGTAAAGAGGTTCCCATGAGCCCCGATGACCATTATGCTGATTTAAAAAGAGTTATCGCTTCTTTTGGCGGAAAAGCCCGCAGAGTTAATGTTATCATGCCAATGCTTTATGAAGGCAGACAGCACAGAAAGACCTCCAGAGAGTCTATGGACTGTGCTTTAATGCTTCAGGAGCTGACAAGCATGGGGGTTAAGAACTTCATAACCTTTGATGCTCATGACCCCAGAGTTCAGAACGCTATCCCACTTGACGGATTTGATAATGTTCAGGCTGCTTATCAGATGATAAAAGCTCTCCTCCGCAGTGTTCCGGATATTCAGCTTGATGCTGAGCATACAATGATTGTTTCTCCCGATGAGGGCGGTATGGGTAGATGTATCTATTACTCCTCTGTTTTAGGTCTCGACCTTGGTATGTTCTACAAGCGCCGCGATTATTCGACTATCGTTGACGGAAAGAACCCCATCGTTGCTCACGAATTCCTCGGAAAAGATGTTACAGGAATGGATCTTATCCTCGTTGACGATATGATTTCTTCGGGTGAATCCATGCTCGACATTGCCGCTAAGATGAAGGCCAAGGGTGCAAAGAGAATCTTCATCTTCTCAACCTTCGGTCTCTTCGTAAACGGTCTTGAGACATTCGATAAGTATTACGAAGACGGTATGATTGATAAGATTTTTACAACCAATCTTATCTACAATACTCCCGAACTTCTCACACGTGAGTGGTACTGCAACGTTAATATGAGCAAATACATATCGCTCCTTGTTGATACCATCAACTGCGATAACTCGATTTCAAAGCTTCTTGATCCTGCGGACAAGATTCACGCAGTTGTTGCAAAGCACAAAGAAGGAAAATAAAATTTTAAAGGCTCTGTCTCACAGAGCCTTTTATTTTGCACAAATTTAAACCAAAACGCCTTGTTCTTTTGTCACAAACAACAGTTTTTACTAAAAATACAGATTTTTTGAAAATTTTGCTTGCATTTTAGCGAATAAAATTGTATAATATCAAAAACTTGAATATTTCTGTATGATGTTTGCAGGAAAAGTCGCAAGGCTACCGAAGGAATAACGCTCTCAGGTTTTCTGAATATCAGAATGAGGACTGCAAATTGACAGAGCTTTGGAGAATCCCATTTGATTGGGTGCCGAAGGTGAAAGCGCTCTGGCGCGAATCTCTCAGGCAAAAGGACAAAGTTACCGTTTCCCTTTTAAAAGGGCGTATTTTGTTTGTTTTGCCGAATTGCGTTTTGCAGTTCGGCTTTATTATTTTTATTTAAGGAGATGTCTAGTTATGATACTCGACAAAATTGCCGAAATTAACGGCAGTATTAACGGCGTAGTATGGGGTATTTTCGGTCTCGCCCTTCTTATAGGCACCGGAATTATTGTTACCTGCTGCACAAAATTCTTCCAGGTTTCTCACCTGAAGCTCTGGTGGAAAAACACAATTGGAAGTATGTTCACAAAGGATGTCATGAAGCATCGCAAGGAAAAGGGCGTTATTTCTCCCTTCCAGGCTCTTTGTACCGCTCTTGCCGCAACTGTAGGTACCGGTAATATTGCCGGTGTTGCTGCCGCTATCTGTATCGGTGGTGCGGGCGCAGTTTTCTGGATGTGGGTTGCCGCCTTCTTCGGTATGATGACAAACTATGCAGAAAATGTTCTCGGAATTTATTTCAGACGCAAGAACTCTGAAGGCGAATGGTCCGGCGGTGCTATGTACTACCTGCAAGACGGTCTTGGCGGATATAAATATGAAGACAAGCACGGAAAAGCAAGCTTTAAGGGACTCGGTAAGGTTCTCGCAGTTCTTTTCTGTATCTTCACAATGCTCGCTTCATTCGGTATCGGAAGCATGGGACAGGTAAACAAGATCGTTGCTAACGTTGCCGCTGCTTTTGACGTTCAGGCTCTTTCAAGCATCACCGTTTTTGAAGGCGTTTCTCTCTACAACATTCTTTTAGGCGTTGTTATTATGATTCTTACCGCTGTTATCACACTCGGTGGTGTTAAGAGAATTGCGAACGTAGCCGAAAAGATTGTTCCTTTCATGGTTGTTCTTTTCGTTCTTGGAAGTCTTGTTATCATCGGTATTAACTACAACGCTATTATACCTGCATTCAAGGCTATTTTCGTTAACGCATTCGCTCCCGAAGCATTTGTCGGCGGTGGTATCGGCGGAGTTATCATTGCTATGACCAACGGCTTCAAGCGCGGTGTTTTCTCTAACGAAGCAGGTCTTGGTTCTTCTGTTATGGTTCATTCAAACTCCAGCGTTAAGGAGCCTGTAAAACAGGGTATGTGGGGTATCTTTGAGGTATTCGCAGATACTATGGTTGTCTGCACAATGACTGCTCTCGTTGTTCTTACATCAGGCGGACTTAACGGCGGTGTATTCAACGCTACTACCGGCGAAGTTGCAGAAGGTCTTTCGGACGCTACCCTCGTTGGCGGTGCTTTCAACGAAGTTTTCTCTTGGGGCAATATCGGTCAGAAGTTCGTTGCTATTGCGATGTTCCTCTTCGCTTTCACAACCGTTCTCGGCTGGTCACATTACGGCTCTAAGGCTTGGGAATATCTCTTTGGCGCAAAGACTACTATCGTCTTCAGAATCATTCACGTTTGCACCATTATCTTCGGTGCAGTTCTCACCTCTTCTCTCGCTTGGGATATCTCTGACACTTTCAACGGCCTTATGATGATCCCGAACCTTATCGGTGTTCTCTTTATGATTCCCCTTGTAATGAAGATTACAAAGAACTATGTTGACCGTAAGGTTAAGAAAAAGGATATTAAGCCTGTGCTCTCCTATGATGAGGAAATTCAGACAGAAGCTGAAGCAAACCTCGACGAATAATAAATTTTACAAAATTAAACAGAATTTACCTCTTAAAAAACCACCGCAGGATTTTAGTCCTGCGGTGGTTTTAAATTGCAACACTTTTTGTTTAGAGAAATGGTAAGTGGGAAAAGGGAAAGGATGAAATGCGCCTGCGGCGCTGTTTATAAATTATAAATTTTGGCATCGGTCGAGCAGAATTCACACAGAAAGCATTTTCTCTGAGCGAAGATGTATGAAGATACCTCGAGCGAGGAAAAATGTTTAGCAAAAAGGACCCGTGAAAATCACGGGTCCTTTGCGTTCTGGGTTAATTGTGCCGACCGAAAAATTAAATAGCAAGTCTTTCAGCCATATCAAAGAGCGCCATATCCAGATCCTTTGTCATCTGAAGAGCCTCGAAGATATCCTTATCGCCGATGACGTTATTGTTGCAGGTAACAACGCGGTTACCGATTCCATTAGCAAGAAGGTCAACAGCATAGTCAGCCATTTTAGTAGCCATAACTCTGTCACGGATTGTCGGAGCTCCGCCTCTTTGGGTGTGACCGATGATTGTAGCGCGAGTCTCGATACCGGTTTCTGCTTCAATTCTCTTTGCAAGCTCAACAGAACCGCCAACACCTTCAGCTACAACAACGATGAAATGCTCCTTGCCTGTAGCGCGAACAGTCTTAATCTTCTCAATAACATCGTCGGGATTCTGCTTAAGCTCGGGAACGAGAACTGCAATAGCGCCGCAACCAAGTCCAGTCTCTAAAGCAAGGTGACCTGCATGTCTTCCCATAACCTCAACTACTGAGCAACGAGCATGAGAACGGCAGGTGTCACGAAGCTTATCTATAAGCTCAGCAACAGTATTCATAGCTGTATCATAACCGATTGTATATTCGGTAGATGCGATATCGTTATCGATTGTAGCGGGAACACCAACGCAAGGAACTCCATGAAGAGAAAGGTCACGCGCGCCACGGAAAGAACCGTCACCGCCGATTACTACGATACCGTCGATGCCTGCAGCTTTACAAGCTTCAACGCCTCTGAGTACGCCTTCTTCTTCCTTGAATTCAAGGCAACGAGCAGAGAAAAGCTCTGTACCGCCCTTATTTACGATGTCGGAAACAGCACGTGCGTCCATATCCTTAATCTCACCGCTCATAAGTCCTGCATATCCCTTATAGATAGCTTTTACATTAAGTCCTCTTGAAAGAGCGCCACGGACAGCTGCGCGAACAGCCGCGTTCATTCCCGGTGCGTCTCCGCCGCTTGTTAAAACGCCGATAGTTTTCATTTTTATCACTCCGTTGTTAAATTATTATCAATTAGGCTTATTATATAACATAATTCCCCATTATTCAACAAGTTTTACATTATTTTTTTGAAATTTTTCTTCGAGTTCTAAAACGAGCTCATCTGTCGGGCTTATCCAGAGTTCTCTCGGTGCCGCAAGCCGTTTGCCGTCTGCATCCACAATAATAACAGGTGTATCTCCGCGATAGGCTGAAATTATAGTTTTAATCTCTTCAAGTCTTTCAGCATCGGCTTTTTTAACACGAATATAAAGCCCCGATTTAACCTTTTTTTCAGGTATTGGCATATTGGCCGCGCTCTGGGGTATCGCTTCAAATCGGTCGGCAAGAATTTCAAAAGGCCTGTCCTCTCGTTCCTGAATCTTTCCTGATATCAGAAGCTTTGCTCCTGGTGTCAAAAGGTGTCTGCTCTCAAGATAACTCCTCGAAAATGCCGTTACAGATATTGTACCCGTTATGTCCTCAGCTATTATATTCGCCATCATACTATCGTTTTTGGTAGTTCTGGCTTTAACCGAGTTTATTATTGCAACAACCCGTATCTTTTCATTATCCTCATATTTCCCTGAAAGAATGTCAAGAATGCCTGCCGCCTTAACGCTTGCCGCATATCCTTTATATTCTTCTAAAGGATGTCCCGAAATATAAATTCCGGTTGCTTCCTTTTCCATTGAAAGACGTACATCAAGCGGCATTTCTTCCATTGCAGACAATTCAAAGGTACTACCGCCCATATCTTCTCCGAAAAGGTCAAGCTGTCCCGAACCGTAATACTTCCGCTGTTCTCCGACAGCTGCAAGTACGGCATCAGCACCATAAAGCATGGTTCTTCGGTTAAGCTCAAGCGAATCCATCGCTCCGCTTTTTATAAGTCCTTCTAGGGCACGACGGTTAAAATCTCTTCCAGAATTGCGTTCGCAAAAATCGTACATCGAGGTGTATTTTCCACCCTCTTCTCTGCAAGCAATCAGATTTTTGACTAGTCCTTCTCCAATATTCTTAATTGCCAGAAGTCCAAAGCGGATTCCGTCTTTTGTAGGAGTAAAGTTTTCGAAGCTTTCATTAACATGAGGCGGTAAAACCTTTATTCCAAGTCTTGAACACTCACCGGTATAAAAGGCAATCTTATCGGTGTCTTCCTGCATACTTGTCATAAGCGCCGACATATATTCACGCGGATAATGGCATTTAAGATATGCCGTCTGATAAGATACGAAAGAATAAGCCGCGGCGTGAGACTTATTGAAAGCGTATGAGCTGAACGCCGACATTTCATCAAATATCTTCTCAGCGACCTCTCGGGGCACTCCGTTATTTACGGCTCCCTTACATATAATATTTCCATTTTCATCCTTTTGTCCGTATATGAAAATATCTCTCTCACTCTGCATCACGTCATGCTTTTTCTTGCTCATTGCACGACGAACGATATCCGCTCTTCCAAGCGAATATCCTGCAAGGGTTCTGAATATCTGCATTACCTGTTCCTGATAGACTATACAACCATAGGTAACATCAAGAATATCCTTCAAAAGCGGAGTGTCGTATTTAATGTCCTCGGGATGATGACGGTTGTGAATATATTTCGGAATAGAATCCATGGGACCCGGACGGTAAAGGGATAATATAGCCGTTAAATCTTCAATCTTTTCAGGCTTGAACTGACGGAGAACATTCTTCATTCCATCCGATTCAAACTGGAACACACCGTCTGTAAAGCCACCCGACATAAGTTCATAGGTTGCCTTATCATCAAGCGGTATATTGTTAATGTTGAAAGATGGATCTGTTTTCCTTATATAATCCTCTGTATTGCGAATAATGGTCAGGTTTCTGAGTCCAAGGAAGTCCATTTTGAGAAGTCCGAGCTCATCAAGCGCGGTCATCGTATACTGCGTAACCACCGATTCGTCATTTACAGCAAGCGGTACATACTCATTAACGGCGCGGTCAGATATAACGACACCTGCCGCATGGGTAGAGGCGTGTCTCGGCATTCCCTCAACCTTTTTCGCCATATCTACGAGCTCTTTAACATCAAAATCGGTATCATATTCGCCTTTAAGTTCAGGAGATACTTCCAGAGCTTTTTCAATGGTCATATCAAGGGCGCGCGGTATCATTTTCGCAATTTTATCGCAAAGAGCATATGGTTTATCAAGAGCTCGTCCGACATCGCGAATAGCATTTCTTGCCGCCATTGTACCGAAAGTTACAATCTGACTCACTCGGTCAGTTCCATATTTACCGATAACATAATCGATGACTTTACCTCGATTAACATAGCAGAAATCTATATCAAAGTCGGGCATTGAGACTCTTTCGGGATTGAGGAATCGTTCAAAGAACAAACTGTATTTTATCGGGTCGATTCCCGTGATACCGATACAGTATGCCGCAAGCGAACCCGCTCCCGAGCCTCTTCCGGGACCAACAGGTATGCCTGCGCTTTTAGCGTAATTAACAAAATCCTGAACTATAAGATAATAATCAACATAACCCATACGGTTTATGGTCTCAAGCTCATAATTCAGTCGGTCTATATATTCTGCCGAAGGATTGTCTCCGAAAATACGGTAAAGTCCCTGAAAACATTTCTCTTTGAAAAATTCAAAATGGTCACGGTCTCCGATATCGAAAACAGGAAGTTTTATCTTTCCGAATTCAAAATCGAAATTGCAGCGCTCGGCAATTCTAACGGTGTTCTCCAAAGCTTCCGGTGTATCGGGGAAAAGTTCCGCCATTTCCTCGGCTGATTTCATATAAAACTCATCTGTCGGGAATGTGAGCGGATTGTCCTCGTTTATGGTCTTGCCTGTCTGTATGCAAATAAGCACCTTTTGCATCTTAGCATCTTCGCGGCTTACATAGTGAGCATCGTTGGTCGCAACAAGAGGGATTCCCGTTTCCTTTGAAATCTGTTTTATAAAAGGATTAATCTCAAGCTGTTCAGTCATTCTATGATTCTGAAGCTCTAAGAAGAAATTATTCTCTCCAAAGGTATCTCTATACCATAAAGCCGCTTTTTTTGCCGCTTCATAATCGTTATTCATAAGAAGAGAGGGAATTTCTCCCGCAAGACAGGCAGAAAGACAGATTAGTCCTTCGTGGTATTTTGCAAGAAGTTCCTTATCTACTCTCGGTTTTGAGTAAAAGCCCTCGGTAAAAGCTAAGGACACCATTTTAATAAGGTTTTTATAACCTGTTTCATTTTCACAAAGAAGTATAAGGTGATTATATTTTGCATTAGAGGTCTTCTCTTTTTCAAAGCGGCTTTCGGGCGCGACATATACCTCGCAACCAATAATAGGTTTTATCCCCTGCTTTTTAGCCTCTTTATAGAAATTCACGGCTCCGTACATTACTCCATGGTCGGTAACGGCAACCGCAGACTGACCCATATTCTTCGCAGCAGAACAAAGCTCTTTTATACGGCAAGCGCCGTCTAAAAGGCTGAATTCGGTATGAAGATGAAGATGTACGAAATCCATATTATTTCACCTCTTTTGAAAGTTCTATGATTTTTTTGAATCTGTGACTGAGTCCCGAACGTGTTATTCGGTTACCCGATATTCTGCAAAGTTCTGATAACGATGATGACGGATTTGCAAGTCGTAGAGCCGCCGCTTCAATCAGTTCTTCGGGCATAAGCTCGAGTTTTCTTGCTTTTTTGAGCTTTTTAATAGCCTGCACCTGCTCGAATGCTGCATCTGCACTCTTTAAAATGTTTCTCGTTTCGCAGTTATTTTTTCGGTTAATTTTATTTTTCATGCTCTTATAAATTTTAACATTTATAAGATTCAAGGTTTCATTTCCGGCTCCCATTAATGTGAGCGTGTCCTCAAGCATAGCGCTGTCTTTAGTATATGCCAAAAATTTGCCTGCTCTTTCGGTTATTTTAAGAATAATTCCTCTTGGCGAAAGAAGCTCGCAAAAGCTCTTTGCTTTTTCTTCGGAATCAAACGAAAAATCTATTCTATACTCTTTTTCGGGGTCACTCATTGAGCCACCCGAAAGAAAAGCGCCTCTGATAAAAGCGCCCACACTTCCCTCTGTTTTTAAAAGTTCGGGCTTAAAATAGGTTTCTTCTCCGTTTTTATAGCCAAGACCAAACAGGATTTTCTTTCGCTCAAGCTCGGAATCTATCTTAACAGTATATGTAGGTCGGCTTGTCCCACCCTCATTTATCTCGGCTGTAATTCCGAAAACACGTCGTATTAAAGAAGCAAAACACTCTGCAGACTCTTTGCTTGCAGTCTGAAAAAGTATCCTTTCAAACGAAAAAGACCGACAAAGCATTAACATACCGAAGATTTCGGCTTCGGCATGCCTGTCAGACGGTCTTGTCAGGCTTAATTCTTTTTTCACATTCCCTGTAAAAGACAAGGCTACACTCCTAACTATCCTTGCCGAGATAAATTATCTCGGTTTCAAGTTTTACTCCCTTTTGCTCAAAAACCGACTCTTTTATCTTTTCAACCAGAGCCAAAACATCGCTGCAAGTCGCATTTTCACGGTTTATTACAAATCCTGCATGTTTACGGCTAACCTCGGCTCCGCCAACTGAGAGCCCTTTCAGTCCGCACTCATCAATAAGAGCAGCTGCATAGTACCCTTCAGGACGCTTAAAGGTTGAGCCTCCGCTTGGATATTCAAGCGGTTGCGATGTCTTACGCTTTTGCATCAGGGTGTTCATTTGCTCTTCAATTTCTTCCATGTTACCTTTTTCAAGTTTAAAGGTAACTCCAACTATGATTTCGTTATTATCGGTATATATACTATGTCTGTATGAAAGGGCAAGCTCATTGATTTTTCTTTCTCTGATTTTACCATTAGATAGACTTATAGCCGACTCAACAACTCCCGACATTTCACCGCCGTATGCTCCTGCGTTCATATAAAGAGCTCCGCCGACACTACCGGGTATACCATAAGCAAACTCGAGACCCGTTAGCGAATTTTTCTTTGCAAAAAGGCAAACCGCTGTAAGCGATGCACCCGCTTCGGCAAAGATATGGGTTTCGTCAAGAAGACGGATTTCTTTCATTTTAAGGGTAGAGACGACAATTCCGTCAACGCCCGAATCCGAAACAAGCAGATTGCTTCCGTTTCCTATAACGTTGACAGGAACAGCGTTTTCTTCTGCCACTTTTAAAACAGCCGACAGTTCTTCTGCATTTGAAGGCTCGACAAAACACTCAGCCGCACCGCCTATTTTAAAGGAAGTGTGCTGAGACATAGGTTCATTACATTTATAAAAAACGTTTAATTTTTTTAGTATTTTGTCGGTCATAATTTCTCCTAAAATGTCAGCTTGATTTATTAAAAAGGTTCAACCTCTTCGGTTTTGTTCGGTTCAATTTCTCCTGCCATACCGAGTCTGCCGAGAAGGTCGGCAGCAGCATTATAGCCAAGCTTCTTCTGGCGGTTATTCATAGCCGCAACCTCAATTATTACAGCGAGATTTCTACCCGGCTTTACAGGTATTGTAACAGACGGAATCTCAAGTCCGAGTATCTCGGTCTTCTGCTCCTCAAGTCCCATACGGTCGTATGCTTTTTCGGAATCCCAAGGTTCAATATTAATAATAAAATCAATCTTCTCGGTAAGCTTAACCGCACCGACACCGAAAATTCTCGAGACATTGACAATTCCGATACCGCGAAGCTCGATAAAGTGGCGGATATTGCTCGGAGCTGCGCCGACAAGAGATTTATTTGATACTCTTCTTATTTCAACCGCGTCATCAGCAATAAGTCGGTGTCCTCGTTTTACAAGTTCGATAGCAGTTTCACTCTTACCGACACCGCTTTCACCAAGGAGCAGAATTCCTTCGCCATATACTTCAATAAGCACACCGTGACGGGTAATTCTCGGAGCAAGGCTAAGATTCAAAAATGCAATAAGTGTTGCCATAAATGCCGAGGTAGCTTCATCTGTACGAAGAAGCGGAACGCCGTATTTTTCTGCAGCTTCGGGAAATCCCTCTAAGGTCATATTTCTAGAAATAATAACCGCGGCAGGTTTTTTTGAGAAAAACTCTTCAACAAGCTCGAAATATTTCTCAACCTTAAAATGCTTGATATAGCTTTCTTCGCTTCGACCGATAATCTGTATACGGGTGTTATCAAAAAACTCGTAATATCCGCCGAGCTGAAGTCCCGGACGGTTAACGTCATTATTGGTAATCAAAATTTCCGCTGGTTCTGCCGGAAGATATATTGCTTCAAGAGAAAACTCCTTGATAATTCTCGCAAGATCTACTGAATATTCAGCTGCCATAAAATACACCGTCCTATAAAATTATACTAGTTTATTTTATTATATATTATATTTATCTAAAATCAAATAATTTTTTTATTTTTCTTGCTAAAAATACCAAAGGGCTTTATAATGTACTAGAAATATATCACATTTAAGGTGGAATTATAAAATGAAACTAGGTATGGTTGGACTTCCGAATGTCGGAAAATCTACTTTATTTAACGCGATTACAAATGCCGGTGCGCAGTCGGCTAACTACCCTTTTTGTACTATCGAACCAAATGTCGGTATGGTAAGCGTTCCTGATGAGCGTCTTGAAAAACTCGCCGAAATTTATAATCCCGATAAGTTTACTCCTGCAGTTATCGAATTCGTTGATATCGCAGGTCTTGTAAAAGGCGCTTCCAAGGGCGAAGGTCTCGGCAACAAGTTCTTATCCAACATCCGCGAGGTTGACGCTATCGTTCATGTTGTGCGTTGCTTTGAGTCTACCGATATCATTCACGTTGAAGGCTCTGTAGACCCTGCACGCGATATTGAAACAATAAACCTTGAGCTCATTTTTTCAGACATTGAAATCGCAACACGCCGTTTAGATAAAGCTACTAAGGCACTTAAGGGTGATAAGGCTTTTCAGGTTGAGGTTGATTTTTTGAAGCGTCTTATAGCGCATCTTGAAGAGGGCTTACCTGCAAGAAGCATTGATATTTTAGATGATGCCGAAGAAGAAATTTTAAATACCACCTCTCTCCTTTCTGCAAAGCCTGTAATTTATGCTTGCAATATGAGTGAGGATGATTTTGCAAACATTAATGAAAACGCTCATTTTAATACCGTAAAGGCTATTGCTGATAAGGAAAAAGCTGAAATTCTTCCTATCTGCGCAGCGCTTGAAGCTGAAATTTCAGGTCTTGACGACGATGAAAAGGCACTTTTCCTTGAAGAACTCGGTCTCGAGCGTTCGGGTCTTGACCGTATGATTCAAAAGTGCTATTCTCTTCTCGGCCTTATTTCATACCTTACCGCCGGCAAGCCCGAGGTTCGCGCCTGGACCATCACACGCGGAACAAAGGCTCCTCAGGCAGCAGGTAAAATCCACACCGATTTTGAACGTGGCTTTATCAGAGCCGAGGTTATTGCCTTTACTGACTTTATGAACTGTGGCGGCTCTATGGTCACCGCAAAAGAAAAAGGTCTCGTTCGAAGCGAAGGCAAGGAATATATTATGCAGGATGGGGACATAGTATTATTTAGATTTAACGTGTAGGTGATACTTTGTTCGGACATTACTATTATTACGGATTTGATATTTATTATCTCGTCTTCATTCTTCCCGCAATTATAATTTCTCTTATAGCGCAGTTTAAAGTTAAGTCGACCTTTTCAAAATACTCAAAGGTTGACTCAGGGTTAACCGGAGCTGAAGCCGCAAGAAGAGTTCTCGCTTCTCACGGTGTTACAAATGTCTCAATAGAGCGTGTTTCGGGAAATCTTACCGACCACTTTGACCCAAGGTCAAACGTTATACGCCTTTCCGAATCGGTATATAATGCAAGTTCGGTTGCCGCTGTCGGAGTTGCCGCCCATGAGGCAGGTCACGCGGTACAGTACGCTGAAAATTACGCGCCGATTGTAATCAGGAATAAAATCGTTCCCGTGGTTAATTTCGGAAGCTCGATTTCTTGGATAGTTCTGATGCTCGGTATATTTTTAAGTCTTGACCCTCTTCTTTGGGTTGGAATTGGACTTTTTGCTCTGACAACCCTTTTCCACCTCATTACTCTCCCTGTCGAGTTCAATGCTTCCAAAAGAGCAGTCGAAACGATTGAAAATCAGCATATGCTCGGTGACGATGAGGCAAAGGGAGCGAAAAAGGTTCTTTCTGCCGCTGCTATGACCTATGTTGCGGCGCTTCTCGTGTCATTGGCTCAGCTACTCAGATTTATTATGATTTTCGGCAGAAGCCGCAGAAGATAAAATTAATAATTTAAAACCTTTCGGGCACACTAATTCGGGTGATTACTTTGTGTAGTATTATAACATTCGGATTAGGTGCCTTTTCTTATGCTCTAATAGAGATTTTGTGGCGCGGTCATACCCATTGGAGTATGATGATTGCAGGCGGTCTTTGTTTTCTGTCATTCTCGAAAATTGCCGATAAACTCAGTCATCTGAGGCTCGTTTATAAATGTGTTATCGGTAGTCTTGCGGTAACCTTTATAGAGTTTATTTTCGGCCTTATTTTTAATATAATTCTCAAAAAACAGGTCTGGGATTACAGCAACAAGCCATTTAATATTTTAGGACAAGTCTGTCTGCTGTTTTCGGTACTTTGGGGACTGCTCGCCATTGTCGGAATACCGCTTGCAGGTAAGGTTCATAGAACCCTTAAAAGCAAAACACTCCGCATCGGTTGATACGGAGTGTTTTTGTTATTTCATTTCATTCGCCATGTCGTAGAATTTTCGGTAGATGCCGCCAAGCTTTAAGAGTTCTTCGTGATTACCCTCTTCTGCTATTCCCTCATCGGTTAAAACTAAAATTCTGTCAGAATTTTGAATGGTGGTCAGGCGGTGGGCTATGGTTATTGTTGTTCTGCCCACAGACAGCTCGGCGAGACTTTTAGCGACAGCATATTCACTCTCATTATCGAGGGCGCTTGTTGCCTCGTCGAGAATTATTATCGGAGGATTTTTAAGGAAAACTCGGGCAATACTAATGCGTTGTTTCTGACCGCCCGAAAGTTTAACTCCGCGCTCACCGATATAGGTGTCATAGCCGTCTTTAAGCCCCATTATAAACTCATCGGCTCCCGCTTTTTTAGCCGCTTCAATAACCTCTTCTCTCGTCGCATCGGGTCTGCCGTAGAGAATGTTTTCATAAGCCGTACCCGAGAAAAGATAGACATCCTGCTGAACCGAGCCGATATTCTCGCGAAGGCTTTTAAGGGTATAGTTCTTTATGTTTTCGCCATCTATTGTAATTTCGCCCTCGTCAACATCATAAAACCTCGGAATAAGATTGCAAAGGGTTGTTTTACCGCTACCTGAAGGACCGACAACAGCAATCTTTTCGCCGCTTTTTATCTTGAGATTGAGACCCTCAAAAACTCTGTTATGGTCATCAGGATATTCAAAGCTGACATTTTTAAACTCGATTTCTCCTCTCGGTCTTTCCATCGGGACAGCGTCAAGCTCATCAAAAATCTCAATATCAGCATCAACTATCTGCAAAAAGCGTTCAATTCCGGTAAGACCTCTCTGAAACTGCTCGGCAAATTCGATTATACGGCGGACTGTCGCAATAAAGGTAGTTACGTAAAGCAGATACGCCACAAGGTCACCGGGAGTTATTTCTCCCGCAATAAGAAAGAGACTTCCCGCAACAACAACCGCGGCATACATAATGCCGTCAAAAAACCTTGTTGTCGTTGAAAATGCGCCCATATAACTGTATCCGCGTTTTTTAATTCCGTAAAAATTCTGATTATCCTCTTCAAATTTCTCCTGCTCAATTTCCTCATTCGCAAAGGCTTTTACAACCCTCTGACCGAGCAGAGAATCTTCTATTCGGGCGTTAAGCTCACCTATAAGAACCCTTTGCTCTCTGAAGGTTTCTCTCATTCTGTGATTGAGAGGTCTGCAGATAAGTATCATAATCGGTATAATAACAAAAATAATGAGGGTTAACGGAACGTTAATATTCATGAGGATTATAAAGGATATTATGCACTTTATACCTGCTATAAAAAACTCCTCGGGACAATGGTGGGAAAACTCGGTAACATCAAAAAGGTCGTTTGTGATTCTACCCATTATCTGTCCGACCTTAGTGTTGTTAAAATAATTATCAGAAAGTTTATGCAAATGACGGTAAGCGTCTCTTCTCATATCGGTTTCGATCTTCGTTCCCATAACATGACCGATATAAGCCATAT
>JAZONJ010000037.1:0-4163 GCA_045654425.1 Acutalibacteraceae bacterium | reverse complement strand
AGTTATCAATCGGCGGTTTGAGATAGCCTGCATCATTTGCGCCACCCATAAGACAACACCAAAGCATTCCGTCAAAGTCCTTTATTCTGAACTTTCTGACCGCATAGCTTATACAAAGCGACTGATACGCCTGACTGATTCTCCAATCGTCCTGAGTCATCGGGAATCCTAGGATATTCTCGTTCGGGAATTCGTAAGAATAAGGCTGGAAGAAAAGTTCTTTTGCTTCTTTCGTGTTCGGATCCTGTCTACCGATAACAGCAAACTCGGTAGCTAAAAAAGCTCTTTCTTTATCTGCCGCCATCCTGTTCTGCTCTTCCCACGGCTGTTTGTGGAAAAGTTCCCACGAAAAACCATATCCCATAGAATAAATATAGGGGTGAGATGAGCGAACTACCAAAGGATCTGTCCACCACTTAGTAGCATTCGCAGGTCTGCCGAATGCATCGGACTTACCGTCCGTAGAATAACTGTTAAAAGGAGATGTTTCGGGATCGCTTCCTGCATAGTAATGGAAAGAAAGCGGACAAAGAAGTCTTGTTTCATCAACCGCTTTTACTGCAGGAACATAACTTTCGTGAATACGGTCGATATCCTCAAGGGTCGGATGGAACTCGTTCGAGCCTTCCCAGATTACGATACTCGGATGGTTAAGTCTGAGAGAAATCTGACGGATATATCCGTCTCTTGCTCTCCATGGGCCTTCCCACTCCATCTGCTCAACCGAATCGATATAACGGGTAATCCAGATAAGCATTACTCCGAGTCGGTCAGCATAGCGCGCGAAACGGACATCGTTCGTTCCGTAACCGAGAACATGAAGTCGAATCATATTTCCGCCCATTGCTTTAAGCATCATATACTGCCATACAATTTGCCAATCACGAGGACAAATGTGAGTCGTAGCAGTCTCGTGGTGCGGCGGTAGATACTGCATTATGAGTGCGCCCTTCATGGTTGTCTTGATTCCGTTTATGTAAATCGCGCCGTTCTTTTGCTCTACTGTTCTGAAACCTGTTTCTATTACGGTATCATCTACGGGAAGTCCCGCTTCACCGAGCGCCTCAAAACGCACATCGTAAAGAACGGGGTCCTCTGCTGACCAGAGATTAATTTTATCAAAATTAACGGTCGCAGACATAACGCCGTCTGAATCATATGTACCGAGAAGCTTTTCAGCACCTTTACAAGGCCATGTTTCGGCAAGATACACCTTTATCTTGCAAGGCTTAGAGGTTTTGCAGGAGAAAGTGGCGGTTGCCTTTCCTCTTCCTGCAGTAAGTGTTATAACCTTTGCGTCTGTAATCTCGATATCATTAATAATATCAATCGTCACATCTTCACAGAACCATCCGATATATGAATCGACATTTCTGTGCCAACGGTAGAGCACCTCAGGAGCTCTGGGGTCTACCTCAATTACAAGACTATGCTCAGTCTGTTTTTTGAGTTTTTCTGTAATATCAAGCTTTAACTGCTCAAATCCGTCTGTTTCGGCAATAAGCTCACCGTCAAGATATACCCTTCCGCCGGGGTCGATTGAGCCGATTGTAAGATATGCCTTTGCAGAAGCCTCTGCCTCAAAATCTTTTGTGAGTCTCAGAATCTTATCACGGTTTCTATGATTTCCGACAGAAAAGGGTACTGTAACCGTTCCGAGCTTTTCAATTTCGCAGTTGCTCTCGGCAGGCTTGAAGAAATCGGTTGTTTCTCCACTGTCCGAAACGATTTTTTCAAGTCTTATCTTCCACTCACCCATCTGGAACATACCTGCCCCGAAAAACAGAAGGTCAGGAGCATCTGCAACCTTACGACCGAGCTCAACCGCTTCGTTTTCGTCCATCTGAGCTCCGATAGTTTCATCGGCAAGCATAATCTTAAGGGTATGCCAGCGTCCAAACTCTACTCTGCCAAGGTCATATCCCTTTGGATGATATGCATCTATTACAGGATAAAGAATTCTGCAAATGCCGTTGGGGTAAATATTTATATTAATAATCTCTTTTATTCCGGAGCGTACAGAAATCAGTCTGTGAGTAGTAACATCTGTAATTCCGTTTACGGGAAGTCCATTATCGTATGCCTCGTCCATATAAAAAGAAAGATAAAATTCTTTTGCATTATCTTCCTTGGACATAATAAAGGATGCTGAGGGATTAGGAGGCAGCGGGTCCCCCTTCAAAACAATGGTGTCACCCTCGACAACCGCTCTTTTTGTATAAAGATTCCAATTCTCATAAGCTGATTTTTTATCCTCAAGCTCGGCGGTCATTTCTTTTATGTCAATACGCTTTGAAACCTTGGGTAAGGTTACAGGTCGTGAAACATTTTCGCAAACCTGTTTTGCCTTTTCTTCGGTTACGGGCTTTGTCGATTCGTCGGGCATATCATAGTATTTTTTCATAAAATCCGAATAATGTGAAAGGAAATCCTTTCGCTGTTCGGGAGTAAAAACTTCATTGTTTGTGAAGTCTGCAAACTCTCTGTCAATAGACGGTTCAAAATAGAAAAAATCTCGGTTTACAGTTTTCATAAAACAACCTCCTAATAGAGTATTAAAATCCATATTAAAAATACCATAAAAAAAATAAAAAGGCAACATTTCTGTTGCCTTTCTTTTAATATTATCAAATATTTTATATATTTATATTAGATTGTCCAAACGCTTACGAATTATAGGCCTTTCCTGCCGCTACATTCTCCGCATATTTGAGAATATTTTTAAAGCTTGAAGAACCGATAATTCCCATCTGCTCACCATTTACCGTAACCTGATAACGACCGTTTGTTGCTTCGTAATATTCAAGTACGGTACTCTGGTTATTGTCCTTTTTGGTCATAACAATGGTAGCTTCTGCAGTCTTTCCCTCAATATCGGTCTTTTCAAAAGAAAGAATTCTTAATCCGAGAAGGAATTGATAGTAGCTTTGGAATTCTTCGGGTTTAGAAGTCTCTGCTCCGTTAATCTTAACACCTGTTATTTTCTTAGCACCCTCATCATTTGTTTCGGTAACAATTTCAAAGGCGTTTTTGCCGTCGGCAGACTCTACAGTAAACTCATCTATATCAACAAGACTTTCAATGAAAAGGAATACCGAATAGATGTCCTTTTTATCGATTGAAACAGGAGAAAGTGACGATGCCGACACTCTTAAAACAACATCGAAATCGCTTACAATAACAGCATAATCTCCGTCTTTCTGAAGCTTTGCGATAACGGTTCTCTCTTGTTTGCCTGCTTTAAGGGTTGCTTCCATATCAGGAGCATCAAGACCATATTTTTTAATATCTTCATCAGTCTTGGTAAGGCAGTACAGTCCTTTACTGCTAAAGCCGTTTGAAAAAAGCTCGATTATCGGTACAACACCGACATCGTTTGTCATTCTGTTAATAGGCTCTACTATTCTGTAGGTACTGAAGCTATAAGTCTCTTCCTGGTCAACAGTTATAAACTTGTAGGTCTCGCCAAGATTATTATTCTTGAAATAGAGATGGTCGAATTTTGCAAGAGAGCCTGCGTTGTAATACTCTGCCGAGCCGTCGCTTTCGGCAAATGCTGAAACAGAAAGCGCCTTTGCGAGATCCATCTTATCCTCGCAGAGAAGCTTTTCGATATAAGAATTTCTTACAAGATAAACCTTTTTATCGTTCGAAACAGTTACATAGTATCCGCTTGTATCGGCAGCCTGTTTTCCGACGGTAATCGTAAATTCATCCTTTTCGTAAGGCTTTACAACGGCTGTATATTTCGGCTTATCAAAACCGTAATCCACACCCTCTTTAAGCTCTTCGCTGATAACTCTTGTGTATTTGAGACCGAGCACAGCCTTTGCTAACGATTCAACCGTTGTTTCGCTTGTATATTCCTCAGCCATTGTGCTTTCAAGCCACTTTGTCGAAGAGTTCTCATCTTCGCCGAGCTTTGAATAAATCTCAAGTTTCAGTTTGCCGTTATCAAGATTGATTTTAGAAACAGCATCATAATCGAAGGTTTCTTTTTCATCTTTAACAGTTACAAATTCGTTTAAAACATAGGATTCGACAGTTTCGTTTTTATCGTCGGTATCGGTAGTCATTTTATCAACGAGCAGCGCAATACCTGTGATAACTCCTGCAAGCACTACGAGAGAAACAGCGCCGATAATTATCTTTTTGAGAAGCTT
>JAZONJ010000036.1:0-3407 GCA_045654425.1 Acutalibacteraceae bacterium | reverse complement strand
TCCCGAAATTAAAGGAAAGGTATTCTTCCCTGCCGACCAGCCCCACTTTTTCAAAAACGCAAACCTTAACGAAATGGTTGGGTTTTACGAGGGAATGTACGAATCTTTTTCGCGCGAACGTTTTAAGAGAATGTCGGAAATCTTCCCGATAAGCCTTACCGATAAAATCGACAATATGTCAAAGGGTATGCAGAGACAGGCGGCTTTAATGCTGGCGTTATCCTGCAACCCGAAATATCTGCTTTTAGACGAAGCCTTTGACGGACTTGACCCCGTAATGCGAAATGTCCTCAAGAGTCTTCTTATAGACGGAATTGAGACAGGCAATATGACGGCGATAATATCAAGCCATAATCTTCGCGAGCTTGAAGATTTATCCGACCACATAACCCTTATCCATAAGGGACATATCGTGGCATCGGGCGCCCTCGAAGAAATCAGGGGACAGACCCACAAGATTCAGGCGGCATTCAAGGTATTACCGCCCGAGATAAAATGGGACGGACTCAGAATTATGAAAGCCGAGAAAACAGGCTCACTCATACAGATGGTTATAAAGGGTGATTTGGACGAGATTATGGCTCATATAAATTCTTTAAACCCCATATTCTGCGAGTCGATTGAGCCGAGTCTTGAGGAATTATTTATTTATGAAATGGAGGTAGAAGGCTATGACGTCGGTAATATCCTTAAATAAGAGACGAGTGCTAAACTTTTTCACATTCACACTAAAAAAACAAACCCCACTCACAGTATTAGTCACTGCCTTCGCCCTCCTTTTCTGCCCTGGAACACTTCTCAGTCAGATAATGGAGAGAATTGCGAACTACGGCATTGGTACAGACAAAGCGCCTCATATGGAAAGCTATTTCCTCGGTTATTCAATCGGAATATTCGTTGTCGGAATAGGTCTCAGCCTGCTTCTCACGGCTACCAATTTCTCGTTTTTATACTCCAAAAAGTCGGGAGACGTTTTCCACGCGTTACCTTTGACCCGAACTGAGCTACTCACGGTCAGAATGGCGTCATCGTTTATCGGCGGACTCTTTACAATGACCCTCGCATTTGCGTCGCTTGCGCTTATAAATATTATGCCCGGTGTAATTTCTGTACCTGCAGGAACGGTTCTGTCGGTTTATGCCGCAATGGTTTTAATGCTCGCGATGCTTGTCATATTCACAACCGTTTTTATCGTATGCTCGGGCGGTATCTTCGATTTTGCTATAGCCATTCTCGGCATAAATATCGCGATACCTCTCCTTTATCTCATATTCCATAACATTCTCGATAACAATGCTTACGGAGTGGTTTACAGAATTGAGAACTGGGTCAAATATACATCTCCCTTTGTTTTCGCAGTCTTCATTGTTCTTGAAATCGCAGAAATGGGCGCTCTGGACGCATTCGAGAATTATTTTACTACACACGGCACAGTCAATATAGTTGATACTGTAATCTTTATTGTCTTTACCGCGCTTTGTGTTTATGCCGTTTACAAGCTCTTTAATATAAGACGCAGCGAGACCGCAGGAGAAGCATACTCTTTCTCCTTTATGCCCCACATAATCTCGGTGCTTGTATCGGTTGTCGGCGGATATGCCATCGCTTATATCTTTACGGGCAACGGCTTTACAAATTTTGATTTCTGGGTATTTTTCGTAATCGGAACCGTCCTTTGCTCGGTATCGGCAGGAGCTATATTCACACGAGGATTCAAAACTGTTAAATCCTCGATGCTCAGAGGAGTGGCAGCCCTCGGACTGACCGTTCTGCTAGTTATAACCCTCGTTTTTGTCGGTGCTTCTCACGAAAAATTTATTCCCAAAGCTGAAAGTATTGAGAAAATAACCGTTGGATATAACGAAGATGTCGAGTTTACCGATAATTTTGATATTGTTATTGATATCCACAAGATGGTGTTTGATAATATAGGCGAAAAGGATTCTGAATATAACGACAAGGAATTTTACTGTATTGCAGACGAGTTTGACTCTATCCGTATGAAGTATTACCTCAAAAACGGAAGAGTGACCGAGAGACAGTATTTCGGTCTTGTTGACCCTGCTTTCGACCCGCTTTTCATCCGTTATGCCAAAACCGATGAATATATTAAGAGATATCTTGATTTTGAGGGAATCGATAAACTTGTCGAACTTCAGTTTTCTGATTACGAAGGGGAAAATATAGACCATACCACAAGACCTCTTCACGCGGGAGTAAGCCCTGATGTAACGATAAAACTCGCGACAGCCTATGCCGAAGAGTTCAAAAATGCTCCCGAATCGGCTTTCTATGAGTCTTGCGATATCCTCAGCGTTTACGGAATGAACAGTACTTCCTACAGTGTTGAAATGAGAATTCCCGAAAGTTTTACCAAAACAAGAGAAATCCTTTCTCTCATTACCTTTAACGAGGATGTTGAAGAAGAGCTGAAAATTAAATTTGAAGACTAAAAAAAGACCCGAAAGGGTCTTTTTTTAATGAATAACGAATGATGAATAATTAAGGTGTCTGCGATGCTATTTATATATTCGTGGCGAAGCCACACCGAAATTTTGCATTTTGCGCTTTGCGCTTTGCATTAAAAAAGAGCCTTTCGGCTCTTTTTTTAATATCTTTCATAAACAAGTATGTCTTCGGTTTCTACATAGAACTCGCCTGATTCGACAGGTTCTTTTGTGAAATAGTTTCTCCAACGAGACTCTTCGGGGAGATATACCTTTCTGCCTCTTTCATCAACAAAAACGGGGCAGACAAGCAGATTTTCACAGAAGAGATATTCGTCATCAAGCTCATATGTCTTGGGGTCGGTAGTATAGTCGGAAACTACCGCACGTACAGGAGCGACACCCTCATCTCTATACTTTCTGAATGCCTCTACGAGCATCGGCTTTAAGGATTCGCGGATGCCGAGCCAATAAGCCGTCTCTTTTTTACAGTCCATTCTGTACCACGGAATCTCTTCGCAGCACCAAGCGTTAATAAGACACTGCGCCGAGAAAACGTTTGTCTGAAGTCTTTTCACAAAGGACTCCTTGCCGTTTGTTTCTCCGCGAACCTCGGGAGCCCAGAGCAGTCCCGAGAAGCCTGCGGTACAGTTGCCGCGGACAAAATCCTTAAGGTCGGTAAGGTCTGAATAAAGCACAAAGGGATAGGATGCTGAGAGAGCGCCTGCATTTCTTACCTGTGAAAGAGTTTTCGTGCCGTCGAGAGCCTCTAAAATCGCCTGCATATAGAGTACGCCGAAGAGTGAGTGATACTGCTCTCCGTCAAGTCCCGAGGGGAATTCTGCGAGAAGGGGGAAGGACCAGCTTCCCGTATAGTCGGAGGAGTCGCATTCGTCAAGCTTGAAGCCGTCAACACCCATCTTTACGAACTGATTATGATATTTTGCAAAGGTGGTTCTA
>JAZONJ010000035.1:0-13450 GCA_045654425.1 Acutalibacteraceae bacterium | reverse complement strand
CCCAGAAAGGTTGACGTGGCAAGCGCTTTAACCAGAGGTTCGGTTTTAAAACCGGTACACGCTGAGGTTAAAAACGGCGCGGTTGTTATCGACCTTTATATCTGCATATCAAAAACAGGCAATGCCAAAACAATTGCAGAGGAAACTCAGGCAAGTGTAAAAGAAAAACTTCAGAACATGACCGGAAACGCAGTTACTAAGGTTAATGTTTATGTAATGGATGCGGCAGAAGAGCCCGTAGCAGAAGAATAAAAATTGCCGCATCGTATGATGCGGCTTTTCTTTTAACTTAAAATAGAACGTAAAAAAACACCTCAGTCGGTTTGACTGAGGTGTTGGTTTTTAATCAAGGAAGTAAACTGTGATGTCTCTTCTACCAAAGTTGATGCATTGACTTCTTGTATTCATAAAGAGGTCAATATCGGTTGAACTGGTGTGGATAAATCCGCCGGTATCTGCGGCGATAGCATAACCATAGTTGTATCTTCCGTCTGAAGAAACAATATACATCTTTGTTCCGTAAGGAATTTCTTTCGGGTCTACAGCTACATAACCGGGTTCAGGCCATACGCCTGTTGAGCAACGATTTCCTGTGTGTGTATAAGCGGTAGCTTTAAGTGTTTTTACAGACTTATAGTTAACGGGAAGTCCGTTTTCATCAAGAAGAAGGTTTGACGGTGTGTCAATAGTAGAAACTGTCTTTGCGGAAGATGCGTATTTAGGTGCGCGAGTTCCGATAACAGTTTTGGTATCTACTGCAGGTGCGATGATTTCTTCATCTATGACGGTTGAAGAAGCAGCGACACCGTTTATATACATTACAGAGCTTGTAACGACCTTGCTTCCGGTGTGTCCGGTCTGTACCTTTTGTGTAGTTGCGTAATATTCATCAGAATATTCAACGACACTGCCAAAAGGAATCTCTTCAGAGTGAGTTTCGGTTCTGAACTCAACATTTGCAATATCAACAACACATGTATCGGTAATTTCGGTGTCGAGTGAAGGGTTGACAATATCAAACGCGTCAACTTTGATATCAAGGTCGTTGAGAATATCTCCGAGTTTGCCTGAAGATACGGTATAGGTTTCGGTTTTATTACCGACAGTAACCGTGATTGGGAAAAAATAAGAAATAACAACGTCGGTGCTGTAAAGACCTTTTGTAACACTTTTAACTTCGTAATCGTTTCCGTCAGCTACGCGATTTGCTATAGAATCGGGTGTTCTGAAAACGGTAGTCATTACATATGTGTTTTTTCCGTCGTTTACTCTTACTGTGTGCATTGCACAGATAAGAGCAGTAAAGGTGATTGCAACCGCAAGAGTAACAGAAAGAATTTTAAATACTCTTTTTGCTGCTGCAAAAGATTTTATTTTTTGTAACATTCAAATACTCCTTTTTATATGGTTGGCTTATAAAAGCAAACCTTTAGTAAGCAAGATTTTTCAGTTCTCGAGTATTATACTCACATCCTTTAACAATGTCAAACGAAATGAAAAGCCTGAATTTGTTCAAAATGCACAATAAATTACAAACTTATTACAAAAGTTACAGGTTTGTAACCTTATTTTTGGGTTTTTATGGAAGAATTTTTTGTGCAAACCACCGAAAAAGCAGGTACGATTTTGCGTTACGACGCAGAAAAAACTCGAAAAATCGAATATATTGGGGTTTATTTCGACATTTTTACTTTACAAACACAATATAATATGGTATTATATTCGGGACGAATCTTTAATATGGTACCGAGATACTGCAAGATTTACCCTTACACACATATATATTCCCGAAAATATATGGAATATAACCGTTTTGGACAGGTCTTGCAGCAAGCAGGACCTTTTTCTATATAAAGGAGGTATTTTGTGTGCAAGCTTAAAGCCGAAATAATGGATAGCGCGGCAGCTGCCAGAGCGCTTAAACGAATTGCTCATGAAATACTTGAGCGTAATGGCGGAAGCGCAGATATCTGTTTTGCCGGAATTAAAAGAGGCGGCGTGCCTATTGCGGAACTTCTCGCGGAAAATATTTATCAGATAGAGGGAGTCAGAGTTCCTGTCGGAATAATCGATACGGTTTCTCATCGTGATGACCGAAGCGATATACCTGTGCCTCTTATAAATACATCAGATATACCTTTTTCGGTTACCGATAAGAAGGTTATTATGGTGGACGATGTTCTTTATACCGGAAGGACTGCCAGAGCGGCCATGGAAGCGTTAATCTCTTTCGGCAGACCTGCGGCAATACAGCTTGCTGTTTTAGTTGACAGAGGACACCGTGAGCTTCCGATAAGAGGAGACTTTGTCGGAAAGAATATTCCGACCGCGCGGAGTGAAAAAATACTTGTAAAAGCCGATACGGAA
The DNA here is from genome assembly GCA_045654425.1 of Acutalibacteraceae bacterium. Lineage (GTDB taxonomy): Bacteria > Bacillota > Clostridia > Oscillospirales > Acutalibacteraceae > SFWF01. Next base: position 11,083 of record JAZONJ010000035.1, on the reverse strand, counting down.
ACCCGCGAGGTAACAGTAGGTCTTTATGAAGTGTAATTTTCGGCGATTATATATAATATGTGTAGTTGTCGTGAATATTTATTAAAAATCTTTTTTGGGGGAAATTAAAATGAAACTGATCTATGATGTACATGACCGTCCTAAGTTCGGTCAGCTGATTGTATTTGCTATACAGCAGCTGCTTGCAATTATGGCGGCAACACTCGTTGTGCCGGTAATTATCGGTCACGGAATGAGCCCTGCGGCTGCTCTTTTCGGCGCAGGCATCGGAACTCTTGTTTATGTTCTGTTTACAAAGGCTAACAGCCCTGTGTTCCTCGGTTCTTCCTTTGCGTTCCTCGGCTCCATGGCAGCAGCATTCGCAGGCGGCGTATCTATGTCTCTCGGATATGTAGGACTTATCCTTGGCGCTGTTTTCGCAGGTCTTGTATATGTTGTTATCGCAATTATCGTTAAGTTTGCAGGAGTTAATTGGATAAACAAGCTCATGCCTGCAGTTGTTATCGGACCTACCGTTTCGATAATCGGACTTTCTCTTGCAGGAAATGCAGTCGGCGACCTTCAGAAAGGCGGAGTAGCAGATGCTAACGGCGTTTCTACCGCTAATGTATTTGTATGTGTTATCGTTGGTCTTGTAACTCTTGCTGTAACAATGCTTTGCGCAACTTACGGTAAGAAAATGGCTAAGCTCATCCCCTTCATACTTGGAATTCTTGCCGGTTATGCAGTTGCAACTGTTTTCACAGTTATCGGTACCGCGACCGAGAATCCCGCACTTCAGGTTATCAACTTTGGTCACTTTACTGCTCTTTGGGCAGAGGGTGTTACACTTAAAACATTCTTTGCTGTACCCGAGTTCACATTCCTTACCGCTTTTGGTGGAATCAGTGAGATAAATGGCGCTTATATCGGAACCATCGCAGTAGCTTATATTCCTGTTGCATTCGTTGTATTTGCTGAGCATATCGCTGACCATAAGAACATTTCTTCCATCATTGAGCGCGACCTTCTTGAAGAACCCGGTCTCCACAGAACACTTCTCGGTGACGGTGTTGGTTCAATGGTAGGCGCTTTCTTCGGCGGATGCCCCAACACTACTTATGGCGAGTCAGTTGGTTGCGTTGCTATCACAAGAAACGCTTCTGTTGCAACAATCATTACTGCAGCAGCCGGCGCAGTTATAATTTCTTTCATTAATCCTTTCGTTGCTTTCGTTAATTCCATTCCTGCTTGCGTAATGGGTGGCGTTTGCATGGCACTTTACGGATTCATCGCAGTAAGCGGTCTTAAGATGATTCAGAAGGTTGACCTTGAGGATAATAAGAACCTCTTTACCGCATCTGTAATTCTTATTGCAGGTATCGGCGGCCTCAGCCTCACCTTCGGTAAGGTTACTCTTACTTCTATCGCTTGCGCACTTATTCTCGGAATTCTTACCAACGTTATGCTTGCAGGTAAAAAGGACGCTGAATAATTCTAAAAATTTACAAGGTCTGTCTTCGTGACAGACCTTGTTTTTTTATGCGTTTAATAGTATAATGAGAAAAATGAAAGGTAGGTGAGGGAAAGTGAAAAAGGTAATGGTTGCGATGTCGGGTGGAGTGGATTCTTCGGCTGCGGCGGGTATTTTGCAGGAACAGGGATTTGACTGTCTCGGTGGTACACTCAGACTTATTGAAAAGAACGGTCCCTCTCCTGAAATTGAATCTGCTCGCGAGGTTGCAAAAAAACTCAGCATAGAGCATTTTGTTTTTGATAAACGCGAACTTTTCAGAGAAAAGGTTATCGAAAGCTTTAAAAAGGAATATGATTCCGGAAGAACGCCGAATCCCTGTATTGAATGTAACAAATATATTAAGTTCGGAGCGCTTTTGGATGAAGCGTTAAGTCTTGGTTGCGATTATATTGCGACAGGCCATTATTCAAAAATAAAAGATGTTGGCGACAGACGGGTTATTTGCAGAGCAGAGGACGCTAAAAAGGACCAAACCTATGTTTTGTGGAGGTTGTCCCCCGAGCAGCTGAAGCACATTTTGATGCCGCTTGGCGATTACTCAAAAAATGATGCCCGCGGAATAGTAGAGAAATATGATTTCTCCTGTAAAGCAGCAAAGGAAAGTCAGGATATCTGTTTTGTCCCGAACGGAGATTACGCCGCTTTCTTGCAGGAATATTCGGGCAAGCCTTTTGAAAATGGACAGTATATAAATCTTGACGGTAAGTATCTCGGAGACAATATGGGACACCAGTGTTATACCGTCGGTCAAAGAAAAGGTCTTGGAATAGCCCTTGGAAAACCGCAGTTCGTTATATCAAAGGATCCCGTTACAAATAAAGTTGTTCTCGGTGACGAGGAGCATCTGTTTAAAAAGCGTATATATATAAATAATGTAAATATGCAGGCCTTTGATTTTAAAGATGATTTTACCTGTACGGCGAAACTTCGGTACAGCGCAAAGGATTCTGAGTGTAAGGTTATAAGAACAGGAGAAAACGAAGCGGTAATTGAGTTTTCTGAGCCGCAGAGAGCTCCTTCACCCGGTCAGTCTGCCGTGTTTTATGACGGGGAGTATCTTCTCGGCGGTGGATATATAGTAAAAGGAGAATAAGAAGTGGATAAGAGAATCGAAAAAACAATCGAAAATCTTAAAAAGAATAATATGGCGGCTTATTATGCAGAGAACTCTGCCGAAGCGGTAAAGCTTGTAGATGAATTACTCACAGAGGGAGAGACTATTTCCTGCGGAGGTTCTGTTACACTTTCCGAGAGCGGAGTTTTTGCTCTTATGCAGAGCGGACGTTATAATTTTCTTGACAGAAGTCTTGCAAAATCTCCCGAAGAGACTGCCGAAATATATCGCAAGACCTTTTACTGCGATACTTTTTTGACTTCGGCAAACGCGGTGACCGAAGAAGGCGAGCTTGTTAATGTTGACGGAAACTGCAACCGTATTTCTGCAATTACTTTCGGACCAAAAAGCGTTATTGTTGTGGTCGGTGTGAACAAGATTGTTGGCGATGTTACCGAAGGTTTCAAAAGGGTAAAAGAGATAGCTGCTCCCCTTAATACAAAAAGGCTCGGTTGCAACACTCCTTGTGTGAAACTTGGACACTGCATTAAGGCGGACCGTCCGATACCCGAGGGTTGTGACAGCCCCGAGAGAATCTGTGTCAATTATCTTGTCAGCGGACGTCAGAGAATTAAAGACAGAGTAAAGGTTATAATCTGTAACGAGAGTTTAGGTTATTAAAAAATTTCACCTCGCATATTTTTTATATGTGAGGTGTTTTTATATGAAAAAACTAATTATACTTGCTATTGTAGTCATAATGGCAGTAATTCCTTGTTCGGCGGTTGCCGAAGAGGGCAAAACGGTATCGATGGAATATTCTGCGCCCGATTACGATAAACCCTTTGCCGATATTCTGCCGGTTGCATCTATTGGAGAAGCGATGGAGATAAACGCTAAATCGGCAATACTTATCGAACCAAGGTCGGGAGCTGTGCTTTATGAGTCAAATGCCGATGAAAAACTCGCGCCTGCTTCAATTACCAAAGTTATGAGCCTGCTTCTTATTATGGAAGCTATAGATTCAGGAGCGCTCACTCTTGATACGGTGATAACAGCATCAGAACACGCCTGCAGTATGGGTGGTTCGCAGATATGGCTTGAGCCGAATGAGCAAATGACGGTTGATGAACTTTTGCGTGCGATCGTCATAGCCTCAGCAAACGATGCGACAGTCGCTCTCGGTGAAGCAATTGCGGGAAGCGAAGAGGGTTTTGTCGTAATGATGAACGAAAAAGCCAAAAGCCTCGGAATGAACGAAACCGAGTTTAAAAATGCGACGGGACTCGATGCTGAAGGGCATATGACTTCTGCCCACGATGTTGCGATTATGTCGGCAGAGCTTGTAAAACATGAACTGATAAAAAACTATTCAACCGTTTGGATGGATTCGCTCAGAGACGGCAAAAGCGAGCTTGTAAACACTAATCGATTAGTGCGTTTTTACAGCGGAGCTTTCGGGCTTAAAACCGGAACGACAAGTAAAGCCGGCTCTTGTCTTTCTGCTGCGGCTGAAAGAGACGGACTTTGTCTTATAGCGGTTGTTATGGGTTCTCCTACGAGTAATGACAGATTTAACGGAGCCAGAAAACTTCTTGATTTTGGTTTTGCGAATTTCTCTTTTGAGAATATTTCTGCCGACATATCCGAAGTCGGGCCAATGCCGGTCAAAAAGGGAACGCTGCGAGCTATTACCCCTAAAGTTGAAGGTGCGATACCGGTGCTTGTGAAAAAAGGCGGCAAGTCAGCAATTACTCAGGAAATCGAGTTTCCCGAAAGTGTTACAGCTCCTGTAAAAGCGGGAGATATTATAGGCTATGTTCATGTAAAATACGAGGGTCAGGAGATAGGAGCAATACCGATAACTGCTGCTGAAACAAGCGAAAAACTGACTGTATGGTATGCTTTGGAAAAACTTTACAGAAAATTATTTTGTTTATAACAATTTTTTATTGAAAAATGCTTTTATATAGTGTAAAATATATATAACTAATATAAGGGGATACAAAAATGGCACTTAGCTTCAGTTATAAATATGCAAAAGACTTTATCAGAGAAAATGACCTTCGCGGTCTTGAGACTCAGGTTAAAGCGGCTCACGATATGCTTCACAGCAAAACAGGACTCGGTAATGACTTTACCGGTTGGGTAGACCTTCCTTTCGATTATGACAAGGAAGAGTTTGCAAGAATCAAAAAGGCTGCCGAAAAGATTAAGGCAGATACCGATGTTTTTGTTGTTATCGGAATCGGCGGTTCCTATCTCGGAGCCAGAGCAGCAATCGAATTTCTCAAGAGTGAGAATTACAACGCGCTTCCGAAAGATACACCTGACATCTATTTCGCAGGTAATTCTATCAGCGGTTCAGCTCTTTCTGACCTTCTTAAAATTTGTGAAGGCAAGAGAGTATCGGTTAATATAATTTCTAAATCAGGTACCACTACCGAGCCTGCAGTTGCTTTCAGAGTTTTCAGAAAACTTCTTGAAGAGCGTTACGGCGAGGAAGAGGCAGCAAAGAGAATTTACTGCACTACCGATAAGGCAAGAGGAACTCTTAAACAACTTGCCGACCAGAAGGGTTATGAGTGCTTCGTAATTCCGGATGATGTCGGTGGACGTTATTCAGTTCTTACCGCAGTAGGACTTCTTCCCATTGCTGTATCGGGCGCTGATATCGATGCTATGATGGCAGGCGCTGCAGCTGCAGCAAAGGAATACGCTGAGCCTGATATGTATAAGAATGACTGCTATACTTACGCCGCTCTTCGTAATGCGTTTTACAGAAGAGGTAAATCGGTTGAAATGCTCGTTTCTTATGAGCCCCGTTTCAACATGATGGCTGAATGGTTCAAGCAGCTTTATGGCGAGAGCGAAGGCAAGGATAATAAGGGAATCTTCCCCTCATCCGCAATCTTCTCGACCGACCTTCATTCTCTCGGACAGTTCATTCAGGACGGTACAAGAATTATATTCGAAACAGTTGTTAATATCGGCGACTGTGGTTCAGATATAATTATCGAAGAGGAAGATGACAACGGCGACGGACTCAACTTCTTAGCAGGAAAGCCGATGTCTTTTGTTAATTCAAAAGCATTCGAGGGAACCGTTCTTGCTCATACCGACGGTGGTGTACCGAATCTTGTCATTTCTCTTGACAAGGCTGATGAAGAAAACTTCGGAAGACTTGTTTACTTCTTCGAAAAGGCTTGCGGAATTTCGGGTTACATGTTAGGTGTAAATCCCTTCGACCAGCCCGGTGTTGAAAGCTACAAGAAGAATATGTTCGCTCTTCTCGGAAAGCCCGGTTATGAAGATGCCAAGGCTGCCCTTGAAGAAAGACTTGCAAAATAAAAACAGTAAAACAACCGCCAAGGCGGTTTATATAGAAAAGGAGCGTATAATATGATTAAACTTATTATCGGAAAAAAAGGTTCAGGCAAAACCAAGAAGCTCATTGACGTAGTTAATGAAGCTGCAAAGACAAGCGGCGGTAACGTTGTTTGTGTGGAACAGGGCGATGCTCTTCGTTTCAGCGTATCTACTCAGGTTCGTTTGGTAGATACAGAAAATTACGGAATTTCCGGTTACGGTGAGTATTATGCAATGCTCTGCGGTATGGCTGCAAGCAACCACGATGTAACACACATCTTCGGTGACGCAACCAAGAGAATCGGTGGCGGACTTGACGGAATTGAAAATTTCTTCGAGAGAGTTTCTGCTCTTGGCGAGGAGACCGGAATTCAGTTCGTATTTACCGTTTCTTGCGATAAGGATGAACTTGCTGCAGATATTTTCAACGTAGCAGAAGAAATTTAATCATAAAGCATTATCATTAGCGGAGTGCTCTTGGCACTCCTCTCTTCTTTTATTTGCTGTTTGTTGCAGAAGTCTCTTAAAAAATGCTTGACAAAAGATAATCGTTTATATATAATTGACTAGTATCATATGAGGTGAGATTATGCTTCTAGATTTAAAACCGCTGTTTGCGGGTACAAAAGAATCCTTGCCGATAGATTTTTCAATGGATTTTAGCGAGGTAGATTTTTACGGTATCAAGCCGCTTAAAACCCCCGTTTTAATTGAAGGAAAAATCATAAGCCGAGCAGGAATTGTGGAAGCACAGCTTACCTGCAGGGTCAAGTATCAAGCCCCGTGCGACCGTTGCGGAGAAGATACTGAGAGAGATTATTCTTTCGATATCATTCGCACCATAGTATCAAAGCTTGAAAATGATGACACCGACGAAATGACGGTGGTTCCCGACATGAAGCTTGACCTTAACGAGTTCTGTTATGCTGATATAATTATGTCGCTACCCACGAAGCATCTCTGTAAAGAGGATTGCAAGGGACTGTGTCTCTCGTGTGGAACAAACTTAAACCTTGGCAGGTGCGATTGCCGAACAGAGGAGGAAACTGTTGTCGGCGGTTTGTCTGCATTGGCAGAGCTTTTGAAAGATTAAAAAATAACTACTAAGAATTTAAGGAGGTGCCGAAATGGCAGTACCGAAGAGAAAAACCTCGAAAGCAAGACGTGATAAGAGACGTAATAACCTTTGGAAGCTTACCGCTCCCGCTCTTGTAAAGTGCGACCATTGCAACAGCTACAAGAGACCTCATAGAATTTGTCCCACTTGCGGATACTACAACGGCCGTGAGGTTGTAAAGGTTGAGGATTAATTTATTGTTTTAATTAAAACAAGGTAGAGGGGGAGGAAACTTCCCCTCTTTTATTTTTAAATGAAAAGTGGTGAATTTCGATGTCGGTAAAAATTAATTCGGTAGAAAAGGGCTCCGCGGCTTATAAAAAAGGTATCAGGGAAAATGACACGCTTGTTGCTATAAACGGTAATGAGATAGTCGATGTGCTTGACTACCGTTTTTATCAGGGCGAATCAAAATTGACAGTTACTTTTGTTAATAAAAAAGGTAAAGAGAAAACCGTTAAAATAAAGAAAAAAGAGTATGACGAGCTAGGTCTTTTATTTGACAGTTATTTGATGGATGCGCAGCATTCCTGCAAGAATAAGTGCATTTTCTGTTTTATTGACCAGTTACCGAGTGGGATGAGAGATACCCTATACTTTAAGGATGACGATTCTCGACTCTCTTTCCTTTTCGGAAACTATATTACTCTTACCAATCTTACCGAACACGAAATTTCACGAATCATAAAGATGCATATAAGCCCTGTCAATATTTCGGTTCATACGACAAACCCTGAGCTTCGTTGTAAAATGATGAATAACCGTTTTGCAGGCGAGAAACTTGATATTATAAAGCGTTTTGATGAAGCGGGTATAAAGATGAATTTTCAGCTTGTGCTGGTACCCGGATATAATGACGGTGAAGAGCTTGAAAGAAGCCTTTCGGACCTTCTCGGCTTTGAAAATGTTCTTTGTATCGCGTCGGTGCCTGTTGGACTGACAAAATATCGTGACGGGCTTGCCAAAATTGAACCGTTTAATAAAGAAACGGCAGAAAAAGTTATTGAAATAACCGAAAAATATGCCGAAAAGGCTCTTGAAACTCGTGGAGAAAAGCTGATTTTTGCCGCAGATGAGTTTTATCTTAAGGCCGAAAGAGAGATTCCTGACGCTTCATACTACGATGATTTTCATCAACTTGATAACGGAGTCGGAATGTGGTCGCTTTTCAGAAAAGAGTCGGCAGATGCGATAGAAGACCTTTCTGAGCCATCTGTAAAACGGACCGTTACCGCCGTAACAGGCGTAGCCGCTTATCCGCTTATAAAAAGCACTGTTGACATGGCAGAAAATAAGTGGCATAATTTTACTGGAAATGTTTTTGCTATCGAAAACAATTTCTTTGGAGAAAAAATCACCGTAGCAGGACTTGTTACGGGAAGAGATATTATAGAACAATTAAAGGGGAAAGAGCTCGGAGATGAGCTTTTAATCCCTGCTAATATGCTTCGCTTTGAACGTGATTTATTTCTTGACGATACCTCGGTGGAGGAGTTGTCGGAGACTCTCGGCGTTAAAGTGAAAATTTGCGAGCCTGACGGATATTCGTTTATAGAATGTCTTGCAGGTAATGAGTAAAGGAGTAGTGAATATGGCAAAACCTGTAGTGGCTGTTGTAGGCCGTCCAAATGTAGGAAAATCTACCCTTTTTAATAAGCTGATAGGAAAAAGAATGTCGATAGTTGACGACACCCCCGGTGTAACAAGAGACAGAATTTATGGCGATGCCGAATGGTGCGGTCATAAGATGATGCTCATCGATACGGGCGGAATCGAGCATGGTACAGATGACGTCATACTTGCAGGTATGAGAAGTCAGGCTGAGCTTGCTATTGATATGGCTAACTGCATTATTTTTGTTGTTGATGTTAAAAGCGGTGTAACGGCTTCAGATATGGAGGTTGCCGCAATGTTGCAGAAAAGCGGAAAGCCTGTAGTTGTCTGTGTTAATAAATGTGACGGAATCGGCGACATTCCTTTTGAATTTTATGAGTTTTATAATCTCGGTCTCGGTGACCCGGTTGCTGTTTCTTCGGTGCATGGTCACGGAACGGGAGATTTGCTTGACGAGGTCGTAAAGCATCTGCCCAAAGCCGATGATGAAGAAGACGAATCTGAAATTATAAATGTTGCAGTTATAGGCAAACCCAATGCGGGTAAAAGCTCGCTTATAAATGCGATTTCGGGCGAGGAAAGAAGTATTGTTTCGGATATCGCGGGAACAACCCGTGATGCTATTGATACTCTTGTCGAAAATGAGCACGGCAGATTTAATTTTACCGATACTGCAGGTCTCAGAAGAAAGAGCAAGGTCGATGATAAACTCGAGAAATACTCGGTTCTCAGAGCCCAAATGGCTATCGAGCGAAGCGATGTCTGCGTTATAATGCTTGACGGTAAGGACGGCTTTACAGAGCAGGACTCAAAGGTCGCAGGACTGGCTCTTGAGCAGGGTAAGGCTTGTATTATTGCTGTAAATAAATGGGATATTGTCGATAAAGACGGAAAAACGATGGACTCTTACAGAAAGAGTCTTATGAAGGATTTTTCCTTTATGCCTTTTGCCCCGATTATCTTCATTTCGGCAAAAACAGGTCAACGTATCGACCGACTTTTTGAGCTTATAAAGTTTGTTCATTCTCAGAATACTATGAGAATTTCAACAGGAAAGCTGAACGACATTCTTGCAGACGCTACTGCACGTGTTCAGCCGCCGACAGATAAGGGCAAACGTCTTAAAATTTACTATATGACTCAGGCATCCACAAAGCCGCCTACATTCGTATGCTTCTGTAATAATGCCGAGTTATTCCATTTTTCGTATCAGAGATATTTGGAAAACCAGATAAGAGCTACCTTCGGGCTTGAGGGTACGCCGGTCAGGTTCGTCATCAGGGAGAGAGGAGATAAATGATGACCTTTACAAATGTTCTTGTCGCTATATCAGCAATCGTTGGCGCTTATCTTATCGGTTCGATAAATTTTGCTGTTATATTTTCGAACCTTTTCACAGGGCGCGACGTAAGAAATTCGGGAAGCGGAAACGCAGGCACAACAAATGTTATGCGTACTGCGGGACTTTTACCGGGTATACTTACCTTCGTTTTTGATGCGGCAAAGGGGTTTGTGGGAGCATTTATCGGAAAAACCGTATTTGCATATCTTTTCGGTTTAACCGGTCTTTTAGTTTTCACCCCTGTTTATGGCGCGTATATCTGTTATGTATTTGTGATGATAGGTCATATTCTTCCCGTTTTCTTCGGATTTCGCGGTGGAAAGGGAATCGCGACTTCGGTCGGAGGATTTGCTGTATGCTGTTGGCCGGCAATTGTTATAGGACTTGGAGCATTTGCGCTTTCGGTTCTTGTTTCTAAAATAGTTTCGCTCAGTTCACTTATAGCAACAATGTTTGTTGTTACCTTTGCTATAGTCTTTGTTGATACCTCGGTTGGTGTAATACCGCAGATAATAATGGCGGTTATTGCAGGCGGGATAGTTTTCTATACGCATCGGACAAATATTGTAAGACTCCTTCGTGGTGAGGAAAAGAAACTTACCATTGGCAGAGGTAAGAAATAATGGCAAAGATAACTGTACTTGGCTCAGGCGGTTGGGGAATGGCTCTCGCTATGGTGGCAGAGGCAAACGGACACGAAGTGACGCTATGGACCCCATTTGCCGAAGAGTGTGAAAATCTAATTAAAAATCACGGTAACGAAAAACTGCTTCCGGGGATTTTACTACCTGAAACGATAAAGATTACAACCGATATAAACGAAGCTGATGAAAGCCTTATTACGGTTATTGCAACTCCTTCGTTTGCTGTACGCGAAACTGCAAAAAAACTGTCAGCAGTTAGAAATTGCGGAATAGTTACCTGTGTAGCTAAGGGCTTTGAAAAGGGAACGATGCTTCGACTGTCGCAGGTTATTCGTGAGGAGATAAAGGAAAACCCGATAGTGGCTCTTTCGGGTCCGTCTCATGCAGAAGAGGTTGCCCGCGGTATTCCGACAATGCTTGCAGCCGC
>JAZONJ010000034.1:0-4697 GCA_045654425.1 Acutalibacteraceae bacterium | reverse complement strand
GTGGCAAACGACACACTTTCTACCCTCAACATTCAAACTCAAACCGTTTCCTCCATAGACTCAAGGTAATCAAATACCGTTTTGAAATATTCTCTTCCGTAATTATGGTATTCTCTTTTTTCAATCATTTCGCGAAGACCGTCAGGTGTTACCCATTTTACCTCTGCGACCTCGTTACGCTGTAATCTAAGTCCTGTTGCGTCGGCATCACAGCGAATAAAATAAATATCAAGCATAGAGTTTCTGCGCTTTAGTCTTGCCGCAAACCGAAGGTCATCTTCATTTGCCTTAATTCCTAGTTCTTCGCGAAGTTCTCTTGCCGCTGCAGCTACCGAATTTTCACCCGAAACCGCCGAGCCGCCTGTAGCCGCCCATTCACCCGGCATAAGTCTTCTGCGTTCGCTTCTTCTCTGAATAAGAAGATTGCCTTTTGATGAAACTACCCATATATGCACAACAAGGTGATATTCACCGTTTCGAAGCACCGTACGTCCTCTGACGGCGGTTCTTCCCGTGATGACACCCTTTTCATTCATTATGTCCCAAATTTCCATATTTTACCTTCTTGTTTTTTCTTTTTAAAGGTTAAGATATAACTTTACTGATTAATAATAACAAAAAAATTCGCAATATACAACTCATTTTTTATGAACACTTTTTGAACTTATGTAATTTTCCTCTTGTAAATATTAAAAATATATTATATAATAAGGTTTGCAAATAGACCCTTGACTGTGTGAGAGGGTGTGCGAATGGGCGGGTCCTGTGCGACAGGGTACCGTGAACCATGTCAGGCGGGGAACCGAGCAGCATTAAGCAGTCCACTCTGTGCGCCGCAGTAAATCGGCTCATTCGTACGCCCTGTCATACAGTCATTTTTATATTTAAACTTATTACGGGAAGTGAAAAAATGGCATATAAGGCTTTATACAGAAAATACCGTCCCCTGACCTTTTCGGATGTCTCGGGACAGGAGCATATTACCGAAACCTTAAAGGGCGAGCTCAAAGCGGGGAAAATCTCCCACGCTTATCTCTTTACGGGCACCCGCGGTACAGGTAAAACAAGCTGTGCAAAAATTCTTGCCCGTGCCGTTAACTGTGAATCCCTCATTGACGGCGACCCTTGTTTAGAGTGTGAAGCCTGCCGAATGGCTCTCAGCGAAGAAGCCACCGATATTGTCGAGATGGATGCCGCTTCCAATAACAGCGTTGAAGATGTCAGAATGCTCCGCGAGCAGATTACATTTACACCCACCTCTCTCAAATACCGAGTTTATATCATAGACGAGGTTCATATGCTGTCGGGAGCCGCTTTCAACGCCCTTCTTAAAACCCTTGAAGAACCGCCCGAGCATGTAATTTTCATTCTTGCCACAACCGAGGTTCATAAGCTTCCTGCTACTATTCTTTCCCGTTGTCAGCGTTTTGATTTCCACAGAATCGAAATGAGCAAAATCGTCGAAAGAATCTTCCGAATTGCAGAAATGGAAAACTTTACCATAACCGAAGAGGCTGCAAACTTAATCGCTGCTGCAGCTGACGGCGGCATGCGTGACGCTTTGTCGATTCTCGACCTCTGTCTTTCGGGTTCGACCGAAATTACCGAACAGACCGTAACCGACAGTCTCGGCATGAGCGGTAACGAATATCTTACCCGACTCTCAGAGAGTATTCTTGACGGTAACTGTGAAAATGCTCTCTCCCTTATAGACGAGCTTCACAAAAACAGCGTTGATATGCTTCGTCTTGCAAATGAGCTTTCTTCATTTTTCCGCGACATTATGATTGTCAAAACGGTCAAATCGGAAAAGAAGCCTGTTGTCTGCTCATCAGAACAGCTTGAGGTTTATAAAAAGCTTGCCGAAAAGTTTGACATTAAGGATATTATGCGCGCTCTTAATATGCTTTGGGCAGCAGTTTCGGATATGCAGACTGCCAACCGCAGAAGCGTGCTTGAACTCACTATAATAAAGCTTTGCGACCCTGCCCTTTCGGCTGATTTCGATTCGCTCGAAAAAAGAATTCGCGCACTCGAATCCGGAGCTGTCAGAGTTGCTCCTGCTGAGCCTGTCAAGAAAGCAGAGGAACCCGTAAAACCCGAGCCTGTAAAAAAACAGATTGAAGAGCTTCCCGATGAAGAAATACCTCTTCCCGAAGCTCCTTATGATGCCGAGCCTGTGATCTACACAGAACCTGTTACTTCAGGCAGTAGTGATGAAACCCCCGTTGCCGAGTGGAGCGAGGTTTTAAAGGTTCTCGCAAAGACAAATCCGCTTATGGTCGGCGTGCTTAACGGTTCTAAAGCATATATTTCGGGCAACTACCTGCTTATAGATGCTCCGAATCCGCAATTCAAGGACCTTATAAACAAAAAGGAAACCATTTACCGCGATTCGCTTCGCAACGCTGCCGCAGAGGTTCTCGGCGCGACATATAAGCTCGGTCCCTACCGTGCAAAACAAGAATCTCAAGAAGAGAATCCTTTAAAACAACTTGAAAACAAACTGAAAAAACTTGAAGTTCCAAGAAACTAAGGAGATATATTTATGAAAGTAAGAATTCCTAATCAAAACGGCGGTATGAGCCAGCAGCAGATGCTAAAAAAGGTTCAGCAGATGCAGGAGGATATGGCAAACCTTCAGGAAGACCTCGATTCACGCGAATATGAGGGTAAAGCCGGTGGAGATATGGTTACCGTAACCGTTACAGGCAAGCATGAGGTTGTTTCGGTTAAAATCAAGCCCGAAGTTCTCGAAGAATGCGAAGGCGACCCCGAGATGATTGAAGATTTCGTGACTATCGCAGTTAATGAGGCAATAGCCAAAGCCGTTAAAACACAGGAAGAGGAAATGGGCGCTATCACAAGCGGACTGAACCTCCCCGGTATGCCCGGAATGTTTTAATAATGGCTTATAATATTGTTTCTTTAAACGAACTCACGGCGCAGTTTGAAAAACTGCCCGGAATAGGCAAAAAAACCGCGCAAAGACTCGCGTTTCACGTTATTACCGCGCCCGAGGACTATGCGAAACGTTTTGCCAACGCCCTTACTGACGCCAGAAGTAAGATTCATCTTTGCAAATGTTGTCAGGCGCTTACCGATACCGAAACCTGTGCTGTCTGCTCTGATATGACGCGCGATAAATCGGTCATCTGTGTTGTCAGCGACCCGAAAGATGTTCTTGCCTTTGAACGTACAAGAGAGTACCGCGGTGTTTATCATGTGCTTCACGGAGTTATCTCTCCTCTTGAGGGAATCAGCCCCGACAAGCTCAAAATCCGCGAGCTTATGAGCCGTCTTGCCGACGGCACCGTTAAAGAGGTTATTATGGCAACCGACCCGACCGTTGAGGGCGAGGCTACAGCAGGATATATTTCGAGATTTATAAAGCCTATGGGTATTAAGATAACCCGACTTGCATATGGCGTTCCCGTTGGCGGAAATCTCGAATATGCCGACGAAGTGACTCTGCAAAGAGCATTAGACGGAAGAAACGAGATTTAAAAAGTTGTTAATTAACAACTTTTTAAAAATGCAAAACGCAAAATGCACAATGCAAAATTAAAGTGTGGCTTCGCCACAGACATAATTGTAGGGACCGGCATTCCCGACGGTCCGACAGAAAGGCAAAATGATGGTAACACAAAAGGATATAGACAGAATTAACGAGCTTGCAAGAAAGTCAAAGACTGAAGGCCTTACCGAAGAGGAAAAGGCAGAACAAAAGGCTCTTCGTATTAAGTATATCGAAGGCTTTAAGGCAAGCCTTGTCGGACAGCTTGATTCTATTACGGTTGTTGAGCCCGATGGTTCAAAGCACAAATTGAAGAAAAACCCGAAATCATGAAGATAGTTGTTCTTGAAGCGGGAGTTATGACTCCCGGCGGACTTTCCCTCGACGTTTATAAACAGTTCGGCGAGGTAATAGAATATCATACAACAAAGCAGGAGGATGTTATCAGCCGTATCGGTGACGCTGATATTATCCTCCTTAATAAACTTGTAATTGATGAAAAAGTAATGTCATCCTGTCCGAATCTCAAATTCATCGGACTTTTTGCAACCGGCTTTAATACCATTGATGTTAAATATGCCGCCGAACACGGCATTACCGTCTGTAACGCAGGACATTATTCAACAAATGCGGTCTCTCAGCACACCTTAGCTCTCATATTAAACCACTATAATCAGATTGCGAATTATTATAACGCCGTACAAAGCGGTGTGTGGGAAAGATCTGAGCTTACAACCCTTTATGATTTTCCGACCGATGAGCTATATGGAAAAACCGTTGGTATTATCGGTTACGGTCATATAGGCAAGCGTGTCGCAGAGCTTTGCCGCGCATTCGGGCTCAGGGTTCTCGTTTATACGAGAACACCAAAAGAAGATAACACGGTTGAGTTTGTTTCTTTTGACAAGCTGCTCGAAGAAAGCGATATTATCTCGATGCATTGTCCTCTGACCGCCGACAACCGACTTATGATGAATAAGGAAGCCTTTGCAAAGTGCAAAAAGCGACCCCTTTTTGTAAACACTGCTCGCGGCGGACTTGTTGATGAAGAGGCGCTAAAGCAGGCTGTCGAAACAGGACTTCTCTCAGGTGCCGCACTCGACGCTATCACGGTCGAGCCGATGAGAAATTGCTTTTTAAAGGGTGTCGAAAATATTACGATAACACCCCATGCTGCCTG
>JAZONJ010000033.1:0-3084 GCA_045654425.1 Acutalibacteraceae bacterium | reverse complement strand
ACGGTGGATTGCTTTTTTCCCTGATATGAAATTATGTTGAAAATCATCGCTGCTATTCCAATAGCTTGAGCTATTATTTCAAAAGGCTCCATATGTATGTCCCCCACCAAAAGTATATTATTGTAATATCACAAAGCATTTTGAATGTCAATAATGATTATTTTAAAAAACTTTTTCACTGTACCGAACTTGGGACACTAAGCATATTATAATAAAGCCATAACGAAAAGAAATAAAAATTTTTAAAAAGTCCTTGACAAATAAACAAATGTTCGTTATAATGAAAATACAGAAAAAGAACAAATGTTCTTTAGGAGGTAATTCTATGGAAATGCGTTTTGTTTTAACAACTTTATTTGAGCTTGCGATTGTCGCATTTATTACATACGGCCTTTTCAACGAGGCTAAATTCGCAGAGACTGAAAGAAAGGTTTTCCGCTTTATAAAGCGTTATATCCGCGCTTTTATAAACGGGAACGATGTCTCCCGTGAAAGAGGTTAACCTGTTTTTTATTCCTTTCTTTTTTCTACATATACACACAAACAAGAAACCGACGGCGTAAAAACCGTCGGTTTCTTGTATTTTATAATTCACTTGAATAGTTGGCTTTAATAACCTCTGCATTAGCCTCTTCGGGATTTTGGAAGAGACGATCCAGCCAACGAATAGACAGTCTCATCCATTCTGCAAATGAGGCATCATTTCCACCGCCGGGAGTCAAATGGTTTGCAAGCCCCATTCCGTGTCCACCGTTTGGGAAAATATGAAGCTCAAAAGGAATCTTCTTTTCATCAAGAGCTGTTGCAAATTTCAGCGAATCGGTAACCGGAACAGTTCTATCTCGGAATGTGTGAGCCAAGAAGCATGGCGGAGTATCTTTATTAACACAGGTGTGAAGATTTAAATCCTTATAGGTCTGCTCGCGGTCACCGTCTCCGATTATACGGTTGAGGTGATTCGAATTCTGCATCCAGGATGTCGAAATAACGGGATATACAAGAATAAGAGCGTTGGGCTTGATTTCTTCGGCTGTACAGCCTGCCGCAGCCTGAATTCTTTCCTCGGTCCAGTGAACACCGAGAGAAGCCGCAAGATGTCCGCCTGCGGAAAATCCGCAAACTGCTATCTCGTCCTTTTTAACGCCCCACTCTTCAGCGTGGTCGCGGATAATCTTCATCGCATGACAAAGGTCTACAAGAGAATTCGGATAAGCCGCTTCTTCTCCGATAGAATAGTGAAGCAAGAACACATGATATCCTGCTGCCGAATATAACATCGCAATCGGATCTGCTTCACGGTCAGAACAGATATAATATCCACCGCCCGGACAAACTACAACAGCCGGTCTCGTCTTTAAAGAGGGTAAAGACTCAGACGGAGTGTAAAGATAGCAGTCAAGAGTTATGTTTGGATTCTTTTCGGACAGGTAGAACTTTTCAAATCTCATAATATCACCTTTTTCGGATTTTATGCCCTTATAGTAACATAAAAAATTTTCATATTCAATATAAATATAATAAAAATCTACTTTTGGAGAGAATAGAATGTCAAAGGACGAATTTTCACTTTTTAGTTATTTTGAAATGATTAAAACTATAGGGAGACTGAGAGAAGAGTATCCTTTTATCAAAACCGCTGTTATCGGCAAGAGCGTTATGGGAAAGGATATTCCTGCAATCCGTATCGGCAGAAGTCCCGAATATGTCCTTTTTGCAGGAGGCTTTCACGGAAGCGAGCATATTACAGCAACCCTGCTTCTCCGTTTTTGCGAGGAGCTTTGTTACGCATACCGTGAGGACCGCTCCATTGAAGGTCTGAACGTTAGAAAGGCTATGTACGGCAGAGGTCTCGTTATTGTTCCTGCCGCAAATCCCGACGGCTGTGAAATTTCGAGATTCGGTTATTCTGCGATGGGTGGCAGCCGCTTCCTCAGAAGAATAAGCGGTGGCGATTACGCTCATTTTAACGCTAACGCCCGAGGGGTTGATATAAATCATAATTTCAATGCTGATTGGGAAAATCTCCGGCAGAGAGAAAAAGATTCCGGCATACTCGGTCCCGCACGCAGTAGGTTCGGCGGTTTTTCTCCCGAAAGCGAACCGGAAACCACCGCTATCACAGAGCTTTGCAGAAAAGCAAACTTTCGTCATGCCCTTGCCTTTCATTCTCAGGGCGAGGTAATCTACGCTCCTGTGGGAGATAAAAAACCGAAGCGAAGCGAGCGTATGGCGGAAATAATGGCTGCTTCCTCAGGCTATGCGCTCGAAGAACCCGAAGGCCTTGCCATTGGCGGTGGCTTCAAAGATTGGTTTATAAAAGAATTTAACCGTCCGGCATTCACAGTCGAAGTCGGCAAAGGAAAAAATCCACTTCCCCTTTCCGATTACCCTAAAATTTATAGCCGCATACGCGAGCTTTTGATGTTGTCCGCCATTATGTAAATTCCTCACAAAAAAATTTTATAATAAATGCTCATTTTTTCGAAAAAAATAATTGATTTGAGGGAATGTATATAATATAATAAAGTATAAAATTTTTGAAGTTTGATTCGGAGGATGTTATATGAGTTCAAATGTAAGACCCGAAAATATGGAAAGAATCACTAACTTTGACCTTGCTAATGCTTTTATTGAAGAACAGATTAAAGAGGTCAGAGCTCAGGTTGGAGACAGAAAGGTACTGCTCGCTCTGTCAGGCGGTGTTGATTCCTCTGTTGTTGCCGCCCTTCTTATTAAGGCTATCGGAACGCAGCTTGTTTGCGTTCACGTTAACCACGGACTTATGCGTAAGGGCGAAAGCGAAGCCGTTATCGATATGTTCCGCGGCGAGCTTGATGCTAACCTCGTTTACGTTGATGCTACCGACCGCTTCCTTGACCTTTTAGCCGGAGTTTCCGATCCCGAACGTAAGAGAAAGATTATCGGTAAGGAATTTATTGAGGTTTTCGCCGATGAGGCACGAAAGCTTGAGGACGTTGACTTCCTTGCACAAGGAACTATTTATCCCGACATACTTGAGAGCATTAAGGCTGCAGAAGGCAAAAAGGCAGTTAAGTCCCACCACAACGTTGGAGGACTTCCCGA
>JAZONJ010000032.1:0-3169 GCA_045654425.1 Acutalibacteraceae bacterium | reverse complement strand
ACCTGCTTCTTGCAATTCCTTAGATGTGTTTTTAAGACCTGCAAGAAAGACCATAAATCCTGCACCGAGACTCATCCATATCGAAATGATTATTATTACGGTGAGGATAGTATCGGGGTCAGTGTTCCAAAGAATCGGCTCGTTTATCGCACCGATTTCAAAAAGAAGGTTGTTTATAAGACCATATCTGTCAGCCGAGAAGAAATACATCCATACAACCGACATCGCAATACTGCTCGTAAGACTCGGCGCATAGAAAAGAAGCGCAAAAAGTTTGCTACAGGGAACCTTGTTGATTACCCAGGCAAGAAGGAATGAAGCGATAAGGCTTATCGGTCCCGAAATCACAGCGAAAACAAAGGTGTTTCCGACAGCGGTAAGGAATACCTTATCCTCCATAAATAAAAGTTCGTAATTCTTGAGTCCGATAAAGGACGGTGCTTCGAGCATGTTGTAATCGGTAAAGCTCATAGCAACCGCAAGAACTATCGGAGCCAGAACAAAGGTTGCATAAAGCACTAAAAACGGAAGAGCGAATAATGTTCCCGTCTTATATGTATTGATTTTTTTCATAAGAGGACTCATCTTTGCCCCTCCTTTCTTTTTTAGTCTTTAAAAACTCCGTATTCCTCTTGTTTTCTCTTAAGCTCGGTATTGATATCCTCAACCGCTTCTTCAAGAGAACTTCTGAAGTCCTCACCGCTTTCAACACAGCGGGTCCAAGCGTTTACAATGTGTCGGCTTGTGTAATAACCGCCAAGCACGACCTGACTTTCGATATTGTTTTCGAGGAATGTGTTTATTACCTCTGATTCAGCCGCACTGAAGTTAAGCGAATTAAAGGCATCAATATTAGCCGAGAAATAACGAGCCGTTATTCCAAGTTGGTTTTCAATTTCTCCCGAGAACCTCTTCTGTGTCTTATCCGACATCCACCATTTAAGGAATTCCCAGGATTTATCGACATTTTCACTCTGACTCATGATTACCGCGCAATCAACAGGCGTACCACAGCTGCTGCGGTTAAGTCCGCTTTCGGTAACTGTCGCAGGTATCGGAGCAATCGCCCAGTTACCCGAAATTTCGGGAGCCGCAGACTTTAATGTTAGATAATCTGCCGCCTGACCAATCATCATGGGCATCTCACCCGTTCTGAAACGTGTGAAATAGTTCGCAGCTACAGGAATCGAATAGTTGATATTCAGTTCGCAAGTCTGCTTGAATGCTAAAAATGCTTCGGGTGTATCAAGAGCGGTATAATGTCCGTCATCGGTATAATACTGACCACCGTTCTGATAAAGGAAAATGTCATAAAGCATCGGTATATAGCATTTAAGTCCATTCTGATAAAGCACAGGAAGTGTGTCCATATAGAACTCATCCCAAGTGTTTGGAACGGTTATTCCTAGTTCAGAGAATATATCTGTTCTGTAATAGATACATCTGAAATTAACCGTTTCGGGAAGTCCGTAAACTCCCCCACCCCAGCTGAGAGGTTTAAAGGTTTCTTTATGAATCTTGGAGCTTATATCGCTAAAGCCATCGAGTTTAGATAAATCAACAATAGCGTTACGAACGGCATATTCAACCGGCATAGCTGAGCCAAGACCAAGCACAACATCAGGTGCTGTACCTGCCGCTACCGATAATAACACAGTATTTACACCTGCAGTCGCAATCTGTGAAGAGGGCAAAACGTTGATATTAATTACGGCGTTACTGTTCGGTGTGAACTCTGCATCCGAAAGCTGTTTTATGAGACGGCACCACTCGGTACCTCTTCCTACCCAAACCTCAAGCTCGGTATCGGCGGTTACACCGTTATCAACCGTGCTGACACTCTGATAGTCCTTGATAAAGCTGTTTGAGAACTTAACTATCGCAGAATAGATTTTCTCGAAAGCGTTTGATTTGTAGTTTTCTATCTTTTCATCGGGAGCTGCAATCCAGAATTTATCAATTCCGAGTGGCATCGACTTGATGCTTCCAATCCAATCGCCGAGATTTCCGAGCGCGGTTTCAAGATCGGAAAGACGCTTAGTGATTCTGTCAGGCTTTTCAATAAGCTCTAAAAGCTGCTCAGAAATAGAGTTAAAACTGTTACTCATAGAAGACTTTTTGCCTGCAAGAGCAAATGTAAGCTCTTCGCAGAGAACGAGGTCCTCCCTCAGACTTTCAAACTCTTCCACGATTCCGGGAACATTTTTCACAATCTCGTAATCGTAGTTATTATCGGGGTCCTCACCCGTTATCATTTTGATTCTTCTGATAATTGCCGACAGCTTGTTTGTAGCGGTAAAGAGGGTTTCTTCAACCTTACGATACTCGCCAAGCTTAACGGTTGCAGTCAGAGTATGCTCACCTTCATCCAGCCAAACAAGATAAGGCTCATCATTCTCATCTGAAAGCACGGTAGAATACCAGTTATCGTTATATTCAAATGCATAGCAATCGAACTCGCTAAAAGGCACATTACCGTCAATTTTAATCTGTCTGTATACGGGAAGTCCGTCGTTATACCACTGGGCAACCCTCATACCGATTTTGTAAAATCCGGATTTTTCAACCGAGAAACTCCAACTGATGCTTTGGTTGCCTGTTCTATAACCGGCACCGCCGATATAATTCATTTTTATATTCTTAACCGATTTCGGAGAAGCAGACGGATCACCGCTGTTTTCAACACCGATTACAGAATCGCTCTTTTCAATAACACGGTCAAAGGCTTCTGCCTCAAATTCAATTGTCTTGCCGTTTCCTGTTTTACCCTCGGCTTTAAGAGCTGCCATAACCTCACTGTATGAAAGAGGCTCTGTCGGTGCCAAAAGGTAAACCGATTCAATAAACATCGGCTGAGATATGTATTTAAAGGTTATTTCGTGCTCGCCCTCAGTCAACAAAAACTTAAGCGCCGAGCCGTATTTTCCGTCCGAATCGTAAATAAGTGTATCTTCGAATCTTGGAGTCTCCTCAGAGAAGGGCTTAACGTCGTCACCAAAGCTATCCTGCAAAGGCGCTGTCGTATCCTTCCAGAAACGAGAAAACTCTACCCTTTCTGCCTCCGAAAAAGGAACTTCTCCATCGATTAAAATTTCTCTCGAAATTTTAGCGCCGCTTCCCTCAAGGGCATAGTAGCAAAGACCGATATTATAAAGTCCGTCTTTTTCTA
>JAZONJ010000031.1:0-2001 GCA_045654425.1 Acutalibacteraceae bacterium | reverse complement strand
AAACCTGCCGCAGTTATCGGTCTTGCTACTGGTTCAACCCCCCTTCCGCTTTATGCTGAGATGGTAAAGCGCGAAAAAGAGGGTGAAATGGACTTTTCCAGAGTTCGTTCAGCAAACCTCGACGAGTATGATGGTCTTGCTCCCGATCATGAGCAGAGCTACAGAAAGTTTATGCAGACAAATCTCTTTGACCACATTTCTATAAAACCCGAAAATACCATCGTTCCTCTCGGTCAGGCTGCTGACCCCGACAAGATGTGTGAAGATTATGAGAGACAGATTGAGGAGTGGGGCGGAGTAGACCTTCAGCTTCTCGGTATCGGTCATGATGGTCATATTGGCTTTAACGAGCCCGAGGATCATTTCCCCACAATGACACATAGAGTTGTGCTTACCGAAATGACAATCGACGCTAACAAACGTTTCTTCAATTCTGCTGACGAGGTTCCGAAGGCTGCATTCACAATGGGAATCGGTACTATCATGGCTGCAAAGAAGATTGTTATGGTAGTTACAGGCGCTGATAAGAGAGATATACTTAAGAAGACCTTCTGGGGTCCTGTTGATCCTCAGGTTCCGGCTTCTATTCTCCAGTTCCATCCTGATGTAACCCTCGTTTGTGACGAAGCTGCATATCCGTTTTAAGTTATAATTCTTGAGCCGCTTTTAGCGGCTCTTTTTTTGTTGCCAAATTCTTCTTTATGTTGTATAATTCTAATGCGAGGTGAAATAAATGAATAAAGAATTTTGGCGTACCATTAAGTTTACACTGTTCTCAATAAGTGCGGGAATTATTCAAACAGTTTCGTTTGAATTGCTCGATAAAGCAGTTAAATTTGATTATTGGTTATCGTATCTTATCGCGCTTGTTTTATCGGTTGTATGGAATTTTACTTTAAACCGAAAATTTACTTTTTATTCAGCCGGTAACGTTCCGATTGCGATGATGAAGGTTGCGGTATTTTATCTGATTTTCACACCTCTTTCAACTTGGTGGGGTCACGCTCTGACAAGTATTGGTTGGAATAATGACTTTGTTTTTGTAGGGACTATGCTCGTTAATTTTGTAACTGAATATTTGTATGATCGTTTTGTTGTTTTCGGCAAAACCTTAGATACTGCTAAAAAGGACTCGTAAGAGTCCTTTTTGTTGCTTTTTTTCACGTTTAATGGTAAGATACTATTATATTTTTAATAAAGGAATTATTATATGAAAATTAATTTTTATCTTGTAAAAATGATATTATTACTTATATGCATTGTAGTTGCTCTTTCCGCTTGTGTAGAGGACTCGGATAATAACAGCAATTTAGCATCTTCTGAAGTAGTTTCATCTTCAGAAGAGAGCTCAAGTACCGAGTCTGTTTCAAGCAGTGAAGAGGTCTCTTCTTTAGTTTCAAGCAGTGATAAAGCTTCTTCAGTAGTTTCAAGTTCAAGCCAAACACAAAGTTCTGCTTCTTCAGAATCAAAAGAAAACACTCATATAAATTCTAATTTTAAGGATATACCTGTAATCAGCGAAAACAGTAAGTATAATGATCTACTTTCACAGATACCCGGCGGAAAGAAGATAACTCTTCTCGGTGACCTAGCTGATGAAAAGTATAAGGATGCGGCATCTCGATTGGAATCGGTATTAAAGGGCTATTCCAGAGAAATTTCTCTTGTTGCATATTCGCTTGATAATACAAAGGCTGTGAGCTTTAATGCCGAGGCTGAACTTTTTCCTGCCTGCACCATAAAAGCAGCCTATTCGCTTTATAATTGTATTGAAATGGACAAAGGCAACGGCTCTCTTGATACAAAAATCACCTATGAGAAAAAGCATTATGAACCGGGAACAGGTGACATGCACTATAAGCCTATCGGCACAATATTTGATATGAAAACCATTATTCATAAGAGTATGTCGATTTCGGATAATGTTGGATATATGATGCAGGTGGATTATTTCGGCAGAGAGTCGTATAATAAGTGGATAAGTGACCTCGGATGTCCTTC
>JAZONJ010000030.1:0-2371 GCA_045654425.1 Acutalibacteraceae bacterium | reverse complement strand
TTTTTAGGAGAGACAAGGGGAGAGAGCCAAGGGGACGGTTCTCTTGTCTCCTTTTTTTACAGTTTTACTTCTGCCTTGCCGGCAAAATAGCTTATTCTGTCTCCATCTGAGGAGAATTTATCAATATATTCAAAATATTCTTCTTTTGATGTGAACTGAGGCTTATAATCTACCACTATCTTTTTTGCCTTTTCGGCGCCGTCAGAAAGAAGAATTCTAAGCATCTCCAGCTGCCATTTTGCCGAACCGACACAAGCGCGCTCAGGATCTGAGATGTAATAATCGGCTCCGTGAGCTGTGCCGACGGCACCCGGCGCATAAGGATGAATTGCCGGCATTATGCATGAAAGGTCTCCCATATCGGTACTGCCTGTGCTGTACTCGCCTGTCTCAACAAGCTTCTCTGACACAGCATTTTTCGTTGCCTCGGCGGCTACTTTGACCATATCGGGAAAATTGTATATCGGCGCATAACCCGGAAGGTCTATTATCTCAACATTAGCGCCAATAGAAAGAGCCGCACCGACAAGCGCGCGATTGACCTTTTCGTTTGTGTCCTTTATCGCCTCAAAGGTCTTGCCTCTGACGTAGCTTTCAAGAATAACCGTATCGGGTACGGCGTTTACCGCGCTTCCGCCCTTAGTTATTATGGGGTGCACGCGCAAAAGGTCATTGTCTCGAAATGTCTCTCGCACGGCATTTATTGCATTAATTCCTAAATTTGCAGCATAAAGAGCGTTCACCCCGCTCCAAGGAGAACCGCCTGCATGAGCAGAAACACCTTTATATATAACCTTCTTGGCAACGCAACCAACATTACCTATATTTACCATATAGTTGTTTGCGGAAGTAGTATGAACCATAAACGCAAGGTCTACGCCGTCAAAATAGCCGCGTCTGAGAAACTCGGGCTTTCCGCCCATATATTTTATAATCCCCTGTTTTTTAAGCTCGTTTCTGTATTCAATCTCAATAAGCTCTTCGGCGGGAACGGCGCATAGTCTGATTTTTCCCGAAAGTGAATCAAGCGCACCCTCTTCTTTTAAAGCGGCGGCTATTCCAACGAGAGCGGCACACTGAGCCGAATGTCCGCAACAGTGAACGGCGCCCGTCTCTTTATCACATTCGGGATGCTCGGTACAGATAAGAGAGTCAAGCTCACCGAGAATGAGCAACGTAGGACCTTCTCTGCCGGTATCAAGCTCGGTGTAAAATCCCGTAATACCCTCCGCTTTCTTGATTTCATAACCGAAAGACTCAAAAACTTCCTCCATATATTTCGAGGTTTTGAACTCCTTATAGCCTGTTTCGGGATTCGCCCAAATGTAATTCTGCGTATCAATAATAAGTTTTTTATGCTTATCTACAGCCCTGTTAAAATCAAACATACAAAACACCTCTTGTATATTAAAATGTCGTTTTTGATAATTGTAACATAGCCTACAAGATTTGTCACGATAAAACAAAAGAAAAATTATTTAATTTAATGCTTGACAATGGGTAAACCCTATGCTATAATACGATTTGCGCTATGAAATGCGAAAAAACAGAATATGGGAGAGTTCCCGAGTGGCCAAAGGGGACAGACTGTAAATCTGCTGCTTTCAGCTTCGGTGGTTCGAATCCACCCTCTCCCACCAAACAAGGATACCACCCAAACGGGTGGTATTTTTGTTTAGTCAGATGCGTAGCATCGGAGTCGAGCCTCCGACACTGAGTATCCCCCCGACATATTTTTCTTGATTTTTCATTTTAAAATTTCGCATATTCTCCCCTTTACAGTAAAAACCATCTGCAAAGGAGAGATTTTATGAATACAAACGATCTTGTTTTAAATACGCTTGACAGTATCCCCAATTCTTCGTCCGATGCGAAACGGATTATCGGTCTCGTCAAAGAAAACGGTAGGGTTACGGGATATCAGTTGTCCGACAATTCTATTGTTAAAAAGAGCGATGCGGTAGGTATGGCAAAATCAGGACAGATTCGGGGTGTCGGAATTGCTCACAGAGGAGACACCGAATACCTCAAATCCATACCTGACGGAAGTGAAAACAACAATCTTGGCAATCTGCCGTCGGTTTCTCTCAAAAATTAACAAAAGCGTCTTATCAATTGATAAGGCGCTTTACTATTTGAAAACCCTTTGGGGTTATGTTATAATAATTCGTGAGGAAGTGAAATTATGCATAATTTTTTTGTGGATGAATCGCAGAAACAAAATAACCGTTATTTTATCAGCGGTGTTGATTACAACCATATAATCAATGTTTTGCGAATGGATATAGGAGATTCTTTTCTTGTAAGCCTCGATGGCAAAAGCGATTTGTGTGAGATTGAAAGTTTCGACAGCGATACTGTAACCGCTGTT
>JAZONJ010000029.1:0-2472 GCA_045654425.1 Acutalibacteraceae bacterium | reverse complement strand
TCCCTCTAGCTCATCACTAAGAGCTGCGCAAAGCGAATTCACGTTACCCTCCGCTTTAAGCTCAATAAGAAGCGGAACTCTGCCGTCGACTACCTCTAAAACCTCGCGGAAGGTCGGGATTTTTTCATCGGTTCCCTCGAGTCTGTAGTTTTCGAGTTCTGCCGCTGTCAGAGACTCAATTTTTACATCTTCCCCCGCCGTTCTTTTGAGGGATGAATCGTGAATTACGGCGAGTCTACCGTCGTTCATAAGATGAATATCAAGCTCGATTGCGTAACCCTTATCTGCGGCGGCTTTAAATGCTGCAAGGCTGTTTTCGGGTCTGCCCTCTCCGTGAAGTCCTCTGTGAGCGTAACGCTCACTCATAAAACGGTCGGTGTTTTTATTATCCACTCTTCCTGCAAGAAGCATTATCCAGATTATGAAAAGAAGCAGAGCCGAGCCTATAATTACTGCGATAACTGTCATCGCTTAGTCCTCCACATCAAAGGCTTCAAGGCCAACCTTTGCCTCGACCTTATTGTCGCCGTGACGGACAAAGAGCATTGTTGCAAATGCGATAAATACCGCTATTGAAGAATAAAGGAAGAGTACCTTATAACTGATATTTTCAAGAAGATAACCCGCGATTATGGGGGTAATAATCTGAGCCGACATTGAGAAGGTGTAGTAAAGTCCCGTGAACTTTCCGATATCGCTTCCCTTACACATCTCGACCACCATCGGCAGACTGTTAACATTGATTGAAGCCCAAGCAAGTCCGACAAGGGCGAAAAGAAGGAAAAGAATATAGCTGAAGCTATTGAAGAAAAGGCTGTAAACATATCCGCCCATAAAGCAAGTACCTAAAAGCAGAACACCGAACATAATGGTCTTTTTTCTGCCGATTTTACTTGCGACAGCACCAACGGGGATATAGCTTATAATTGCGCCTGCGGTTGCAACGGTAAGACAGGTTGAAGCGGCACCGATATCCATATTCCAGACCTCTTTTGCATAGGTCGTGAACCATGTGGTAATTCCGTTATATCCGATAAACCAGAATGCGATTGAAGCGAGAAGGAATACGAGGCTCTTTTTAACCTCTTTCGGCATTACCTCTCCCTTATCCTCGGTTATCTCAGAAAGGTTTTCCTCGGGATGAGCGGCTTCATATTCTGCCTGACGGGCAGAAAGCTTCGGCTCATCGACAAAGAACATTATTACAATAAGGGCAAGAAGCATTACTCCCCCGACTATTACAAAAAGAAGAGTATAATCGATATGCTCGAGTCCCTCGGTCTTTGACTTTGAGTAAAGAAGGCTTGTAACGATAAGATAGAGTATACCGCCGACAGCGCCCATAAGGTTTATGATTGCGTTTGCCTTTGAACGAAGCGGCTTCGGAGTAACATCGGGCATTAAGGCAACGGCAGGGCTGCGATATGTTCCCATTGCGATAAGTACAAGTCCGAGCAAAACAATGAAAAGTATCATTTTAAAGTTTGACGGAGCCGCAAAAAAGCTGTTATCAAGAATGGGCAGACCCATCATAAGAGCAACGGCAGCGATAGTTCCAAAAAGGATGAAAGGACGGCGTTTGCCCATTTTCATGGTGCACTTATCCGAAAGCCCGCCAAAAAGCGGAAGCAGGAAGAGGGCAAGCACATTGTCAGCCGCCATTATATAACCCGAAACAGATTCGGGAAGATGAAATGTCTCGATAAGCATCTTCGGAACAAGTCCGTCATACATCTGCCAAAAAGCGCAGATTGATAAAAAAGCAAATCCGACAAGGACTGTGCGTTTGGTATCAAGCTTCATAATTTCTTTCTCCTATAAATGAATATTATATATAAATTATATACTAATATGTCCATTTTGTCTATAATTTTCCGTTTTTCATAATTGACCCGACAGTATAATTGTATTAATATATAATTGTGCCAAGGGCAATATCGTAATTTTACACTTTGCATTTATGAGAACGGAGTGTTCTTTATGTCTAAAAAAATCAGTCCTGCCGCTATGAAGGCAATTTTCATCGGAAGTATGTGCTCGGTTTCATATTTCGCGGTTTATGTCGCCCGAAATATTCTCAGCGCAGTTACTCCCACGCTTTTAGAAGGCGAATTTTTCCTTAAAGATGAAATCGGCACACTTTCCTCGGCTTATTTTATTACATACGCTGTCGGTCAGCTTATAAACGGCGCTATCGGAGACAAAATTAAGGCTAAATATATGATTTGCTTCGGACTCCTGCTCGCAGGTGTCTGCAATGTTCTCTTCCCTTACATAGTAACAACAAAATCGATGGCTACCGCCGCATATGCCGCTTCGGGCTTTTTCCTTTCCATGATTTACGGACCGATGACCAAAATTATTGCCGAAAACACCGAGCCTCACTATGCAACCCGTTGCTCACTCGGTTATACCTTCGCTTCGTTTTTCGGCTCGCCGTCTGCGGGAGTTATGGCGGCTTTTCTCACATGG
>JAZONJ010000028.1:0-11938 GCA_045654425.1 Acutalibacteraceae bacterium | reverse complement strand
AATACATCATATTTCACATCTGCTGTAATTATAGTATCACAACCAGCAGCAGCCGCCTGCTCAAGATACGAACCACCACTTCCACCTACAACAGCAACTTTATTAACAGGATTTCCGCTGCTATAATAGCGAAGCCCATTTGTTTTCAGACCGTTTTTGACAAGTTCAAGATACTTATCCATTTCCATAGGACGACGCAAAACACCAACACGACCACAACAATATTCAATGCCGTTGGAATCTGTACCTTCGGATACAAGAATCTCCATATCATTAAGCCCAACAGTGCATGCAAGAGCATCGTTTACACCACCGTCAGCCTGGTCCAAATTCGTATGAGCCGAAATTACCGAAATTCCGTTTCGGATAAGTCTGTAAACGAGGCTTTGCTCGGTAACCGACTTCAAGGGGTCGAAAATGACAGGATGATGAGTAACAATAAGGTTCGCGCCTATTTTTACCGCTTCGCTGATTGCCTCATCGGTTAAATCCAAGCAAACGAGTATACCCGTCACCTTTTCTCTGCCATCGCCGACAAGAAGTCCGACATTGTCATAAGGGAGGGCTGACGAAAAATCGTATTTTTCATCCAAAAAATCGTAAATATCGTAAACTATCATTTCTTAAACGAATCCTTTAATGCAACCGTACGGTTAAAGATAAGGTTGCCTTCCGTAGAATCTTTATCAAGGCAGAAGTAACCCTGACGCATAAACTGGAAGCCGTCGCCAACCTTTGCTTTTGCAAGGGATGCTTCTAATTTACAACCTTCAAGTACTGTTAAAGAATCGGGATTAAGGTTGTCCGCAAATGAGGATACTCCCTCTTCGTCAGACGGATTTTCAACGTTGAAGAGTCTGTCATAAAGACGGACTGTTGCATCAACTGCGTGGTCTGCAGATACCCAGTGAAGAGTTCCCTTGACCTTTCTTCCGTCAGGTGACTCTCAGCCGTAAGACTCGGGGTCATAGGTTACATGAACACAGGTAATATTTCCGTTCTCATCCTCTTCGTGAGAAGCGTATTTAACAAAATATGCACCCTTGAGTCTGACTTCCTTAGTCGGACAAAGTCTGAAATACTTACCGGGAGGGTCAAGCATAAAGTCGTCCTGTTCAATGAAAAGATTCTTCGAGAATGTAACTGTTTTATTTCCGAGTTCGGGCTTGTTCGGGTTGATTTCAACCGAAATTTCCTCGCTCTTACCGTCAGGATAGTTATCAACGACAACCTTCAAAGGACGAAGAACCGCCATAGCTCTGTCAGCGTTAAAGTTGAGGTCATCGCGAACGCAGGACTCAAGAAGAGCGTAGTCGATTACGCTGTAAGCCTTGCTGACACCGATTTTCTCAACAAAGGTACGAATTGCAGCAGAGGGATAACCTCTTCTTCTCATACCGCAAATTGTTGCCATTCTCGGGTCATCCCAACCCGAAACAAGACCGTCATTAACAAGCTTTAAGCACTTTCTCTTACTTGTCAGGGTATAGTTTACATTCATTCTTGCAAACTCAATCTGACGGGAGGGCTCTGCAAGCTCTAACTTTTCAAGGAACCAGTTATAAAGCGGTCTGTGATTTTCAAATTCAAGCGAACACAGAGAATGTGTAACGCCCTCTTTGGTATCAGAAAGAGGATGAGCAAAGTCGTACATCGGATAAACGCACCACTTGTCCCCTGTTCTGTGATGAGCGACCTTCATAATTCTGTAGATTATCGGGTCACGCATATTGATATTGGAAGATGCCATATCGATTTTTGCGCGAAGTACCATTGCTCCGTTTTCGAACTCGCCTGCGGTCATTCTCGCGAAAAGGTCGCGTGACTCCTCGATAGATCTGTTTCTGTAAGGACTCTCCTTGCCGGCTTCGGTAAGGGTTCCTCTCATTTCTCTTATCTCATCGGGAGTAGACTCGTCCACATAAGCGAGCCCCTTATCAATAAGCTTAAATGCACACTCGTGGATAAAATCGAAATAATCCGAAGCGTAGTAAACATTATCCCATTTGAAACCGAGCCACTCGATATCTTCCATAATTGCGTCGACATACTCAACATCCTCTTTGGTGGGGTTGGTATCGTCAAGACGAAGGTTACACTTTCCGCTGTATTTTTCAGCAGTTCCAAAGTCAATGCAGATAGCCTTTGCGTGGCCTATGTGGAGATATCCGTTAGGTTCAGGCGGAAAACGTGTCTGAACGCGTGAATATACGCCTTCTGCAAGGTCCTTATCAATAAAATCGTAAATAAAATTGGATGGCGCTGTATTTTCCTCTACGCCTTCTGTTTTAATAATTTCTTCTGCCATAATTAAAGCTCCTTTATTGCAGAATCTATTCTCTTAATGCATTCATCATACCCGAGAACCTGCATTATGCTGCAAAGGTCGGGGGTATTTCTTCTGCCGGTAACGGCAAGACGAAGAACGGTCGAAAGGTCTCCCGCACTTCCCTTATAAGCCTCTTTGTTTGCCTTATATTCCTTGGTGTCAGCGGCAAAGCCGAGCGCAGGACAAACCTCTTTGATTCTACCGAACCACTCATCCTTTGTATCTTCTGCTCTGTAAACCTCTTTATACGCACTGAGGAATGCTTTAGCATCCTCGGCAGCTATATTTTCGGGAAGCTGGAAGCCTGCTTCATAATACTCAGGATAGAAGTAAGCGCAATATGCTTTTGCTTCGTTCCACTTTGCAATATCTTTTCTCGGCTTCGGTACATCGCGGTCGATAGCAAATACCTTCTTAGTAAAGTCGATGTCGCGGGTCAAAACCTCGTAAAACTCGGTGTCGAATTCTTTAGCCCAAGCGGTAAGCTTTTGGACCACTGTTTCTGAGTTCATTTTTGAAACAACATTCTTTGAAACGTCGTTCAGTTTATCGTTATCAAAGAGAGCGCCCGAAACCGACATCTTTTTAAGATTAAACTTGAACTTTTTATAAGACTCGTCGGGGTTTGCTCTTCTCCAATCTTCGAACTCACTTGACGCTACAGTCATAAGATATTCGATAACGCTCTGGGCATCATAGCCCTCTTCTGCAAAGTAATAAACCGCAGCCTCGGGGTCTTTTCTCTTCGAAATCTTTCTCTTTGCGCCATTGTCAAGCTTCATAATCGGAGCAACGTGACAGAACTTCGGAGTCTTGAAGCCGAGAAGCTTGAAAAGCTGAATATGCTTCGGAACACTTGAGAGCCACTCGTCTCCACGGATAACGTGGGTTGTTCTCATGAGATGGTCGTCAACTGCGTGTGCAAAATGGTAGGTCGGAATTCCGTCGGATTTAAGAATTACGAAATCCTCATCATTCTCGGGCATTTCAACCTTACCCTTGATAGCATCGTCGAAGAAGATTCTGTTTTCTTCATTGCCGGGAGATTTGAGACGAATTACATAAGGCTTACCTTCTGCGATAAGCTTTTCTGCCTCTTCTACCGTAATGTTTCTGTGAACGGCATATTCGCCGTGATAACCCGTACGAATTTTATTCTTTTCCTGCTCTGTACGAACGGCTTCAAGCTCTTTGGAAGTACAGAAGCAAGGATATGCAAGACCCTCTTTTATGAGTTTCTTAGCATAGCACTGATAAATTTCAGCGCGAAGGCTCTGCTTGTAAGGACCGTAATTTCCGCTTTCGGTGGTCGGTGTTACATAACCCTCATCAATGCTGATACCAAAACGGGCAAGTCCGTTAATAATATCGTCAACACCGCCCTCAATCTCACGCTTCTTGTCGGTGTCCTCAACTCGAAGGAAGAAGACGCCGTTTGTCGAGTCGGCAGTGATTCTGTTAACAAGTGACATAAAGAGTGTACCAAGGTGGAGATATCCGGTCGGGCTCGGTGCAACTCTTACAACCCTTGCTCCCTCAGGAAGATTTCTCTCAGGGAAAAGGTTCTCGTAATAATCAGGTTCTTTTGTAATATTGGGAAGCAAAAGCTCCGCCATTCTCAAATTGTCGTTCATATAGGGTCTCCTTAAAAATGGCTGTCTCGGTGAGACAGCCTTTAAATATTATTTTTGTAAAAGTTTGTTAAGCTCGTCCATAAAGGTGTTGATGTCTCTGAATTGCCTGTAGACAGAAGCAAAACGAACATAAGCTACCTCGTCGATTTCCGAAAGCTTTTTCATAACGAGTTCGCCGATCTTCTCACTCGAAACCTCGCGGTCGAGAGAGTTCTGAATCTCGGTCTCAATGTCATCTATGGCACGCTCAAGAGTATCCAAAGAAACGGGTCTCTTTTCACAAGCTCTGACCATACCGTTAAGTATTTTCTCTCTTGAGAAGGACTGACGGGTCTTGTCCTTTTTAATGACAATTATCGGCAGACTCTCAATCATTTCATAGGTCGTAAAACGTCTCTGACAAGCGAGACATTCTCTTCTTCTGCGGATGCGTTCGCCCTCATCGGTCGGACGGGAATCAATAACCTTGCTTTCCTCAAATGCGCAAAATGGACACTTCATAAACTCGGCCACCCCTATAAAAATAATTATATATAGATATAATATCATATTATGTCGCTAAAAACAAGAATTTTGTATTGCTAAAAGGCGCGAAAACTGTTAAAATAAGGATATAATTTAAACTTGAGGTGATTTTTATGGGTTTTCAAACTAAAACTCCTGCTCTCGGTGACACAGTTGCCGTTATGCACACAAATATGGGTATTATTAAAATCAAGCTTTTTGTCGATGAGGTTCCCGTTACAACAAAGAACTTTATCGAGCTTGCAAAAAAGGATTATTACAACGGAATTATCTTCCACAGAGTAATCAAAGACTTTATGATTCAGGGCGGTGACCCGACAGGAACAGGCATGGGCGGTGAGTCTATTTACGGCTCAAAATTCCAGGACGAATTTGACCCGAGACTCCACAATATCCGCGGTGCTCTTTCTATGGCAAATGCAGGCCCCAACACAAACGGAAGTCAGTTCTTTATCGTTCAGTCGGCAGGAGAAATTCCCGAGAGTCTTCTCGGACAGATGGAACAGCTTAAGGACCGCGGTTTCCCCGAGGATACAATCGCAGAATACAAAGAACTCGGCGGTACACCTTGGCTCGATTTCAAGCACTCGGTATTCGGTCAGGTTTATGAGGGAATGGATGTTGTTGACGCTATTGCAAACGTTAAAACAGGCTTCCAGGACAAACCTGTTGAAGATGTTGTTATCGAAGATATCGATATAATGGTACTTGAAGATTTATAAAAATAAAAGAGCCGAGAAGCTCGGCTCTTTTTTAATGCAAAATGCAAAATTAATGTGTGGCTCCGCCACATATATTCCGTGCGAAGCACACCTTAATTATTCATTATTCATCATTCATTATTAATTAAAAAAGACCCGAAAAATCGGGTCTTTTACTTTTAGTTAAGTCTTCCGTATAGAGGGATGTCGGGGGAATCCTTCTTAGGCTCTCTGTTTGCATCAGGAGCAACATTTACAGTCTGGCTGGGCTTTCTGTCCCCGCGACCTCTGCCGCCTCTTCCGCCGTGACCTCTGCCACCGCGTCCTCCACGCTCGCCGCCTTCGGGGCTGACCACTACACGTCTTCCGCTACCCTCGCCGACAGAATTTGAGGTTACACCTTCGATATCCTGAATAACGGTGTGGATAATACGTCTCTCATAAGGATTCATAGGCTCAAGAGTTCTGCTTCTGCCTGAAGACAGCACCTGAGCTGACACCTTCTTTGCAAGCTCTCTTAAAGTCTTTTCTCTCTTCTCACGGTAGTTTCCGATATTAAGAGTAACTTTATAATAACCACCCGCTGTATTAGCAGCAAGGCTTGTTAAATACTGAAGCGCATCAAGAGTCTCTCCTCTTCTGCCGATAACGACACCGAGCTTATCTCCGTCAAGCTGAAGATATGTTCCACCGTCAATTTCAGCTGCCTGAACAGTCACATTTTCGCAACCGAGACCGAGAAGAACAGTCTTGATATAAGCTGCTGCCTTACCGGAGCAAGAAGCGGGGTCAAGCTGCTCAGAGGGAACAAGGTTAAGCTCTACGGGAGCAGCCTCAACCTTCTCCTCTGCCTTCGCGGGAGCCTTTTTCTCGACTTTCGGAGTCTCTGCCTTCTTGTCAGACTTTTTATCTGCCTTCTTCTGAGCCTTTTTAGCGGGCTTCGGGTCGGGAAGCTCAATATAAGCTCTTACCTTTGCAAGACTTCCGCCGAAGAGACCGAGAGTCTTTTTCTTATATTCAGAAATTACTTCGATTTGTACATCTGCATCAACATCTGCGCCAAGGCCTTCGATAGCGGCATTGGTAGCTTCTTCAAGGCTCTCGCCCTGACCTATATATTCTTTAATCACTGAGTGTGCCTTCTTTCTGTAACGACAAGTTTTACTGTGCGTCGGTCTCGTTATCAACGCGTTTTTCGATAAACTTCTTTTCTTCTTCCCAAACTTTTACGATGCTGTTAGCGCGCTCTTTTGCGAGCATTTTATGCGGTCCGTAGAAAATCTGAACAGCATGCTGAACTCCCGAACCGATAAGGCTCGAGCAAATCCAGTAAAATCCAACCGCGCCGGGCAGACTAAAACCGATAAAGAGTGAAAGCAACGGCATTGTGAGCATCATTCCTGCCATAGAAGGAGCCTCAGGATTGAGCTTCTTCTGGATAGCCATAGAGATAACGCTTGTGAGCATCTGAGCCGCAAAAGCGAGTATCGGAATAAGCCAAATTGCCTGCCAAGACTCAATAATATTCCAACCGAAATTAGGAGTCTGAGTAAGGTCAAGTCCGAAGAAAGAGAAGTCAACCTCGCCGAGTTTAGACGCAATTTCAGCCGAAATAGAATTATCAGCCTGAACAGCATTCAGAATTCTAATCTGGTCAACCGCGGTGTTTTCAGCAAGACCTGCAGCACTTCTGACTACCGGCCATACCGAATCAACAACTTCCTGACTGATACCCATAAGATAGGTCAAAGGACTTCTGATGAGCGAATATACAGAAAGCATAAATACCATACGGATAAGAAGAGGCAGACAACCGCCACCCATAGAGATGTTTTCCTCCTGATAGAGCTTCTGCATCTCCTGAGAATATCTCTGCTTATCATCGCCGTATCTCTTTTTAAGTTCGTCAAGCTTGGGCTTGATTCTCATCTGTCCGACAGATGATTTCTGGCTCTTGATGCTGAGGGGCAGCATACAAAGGTTAATGAAAACCGTAAATAAAACAAGAGCCCATGCAAAACTGTTGCCCATAATACCCGAAAGGAAATTGAGCACCCAGCTGAGCGGTACATTGATAATATTAAATAAAAAATCCAAATCTATTCACCTTGACTGACAGCAGTACTGTCACGTTATTTTTGTTTTCTAAGCAAACACGAATAATCCAAACCTGATTTTAGAGGTGAGATTTTCGTCTTTGCATTGTTAAAATACTCGTAAATCCGTAAGGATTCACTGCGTTTTGTGCCTCGCACAGCCAAAAATCTCATACCTATAAAATTCTGCGACCTAAAACGAGCAGAATTTTGTGTGATTTTTGGTGCGAAAGAGTTCGTAAGGCTATCGCCTACGAATGATGACAAACCGAAAAGCGCCGAAATTATGCCGTTTTAGGCAGGTTCGGATTATTCGTGTTTGCTTGGTGGAACGGGGTCATACCCGCCCTTTGCAAATGGATGGCATCTAAGAATTCTCCAAATGCCAAGAATTAAGCCTTTAAATGCGCCATGCACTTTTATTGCTTCTATTGCATAAGCGGAGCAGGTCGGTTGAAACCGACAGCATGGTATCTTGCTCGGCGATATGCATTTTCGGTAAAACTTTATTAGTCCGATTAACAGTTTACCCATTCTGATTCTCGATTAAATCTGCTTTTTGCAGAAAATTCATTAAAACGGCGGCAACCTCTGTACTTTTGGTAGTGAGAATTCTGGTTCTTGCCGTCAGAACAAAATCGTACCCCGTCTTTATCCCAGGAGCACATTCTCTAAATGCGGCAGTAAGCACTCTTTTAGCGCGGTTTCTCTCTACTGCACCGCCAAGTTTCTTACTGACAGTAAGCCCGAGCCGTAAATCGCCCGAGCGGTTTTTTAAGGCATAAACTACGAACGCAGAAGCAACAAAGCTTGTTCCGCGTCCGTATATCCTTCTGAAGTCACTATTCTGCTTCAGTTTTTTAAAACAGTACATAAATATTAGTATGTGAGCTGCTTTCTGCCCTTAGCTCTGCGGCGGGCAAGTACCTTGCGTCCGTTAGCGGTAGCCATTCTCTTGAGGAAACCGTGTTCCTTCTTACGATGAAGCTTCTTCGGCTGATAAGTTCTTTTCACTGTGGAACCCTCCTTAAATTTGAATTCTGCTTGCAAAAGGGGATAAATCTCCTTTTACATAGCCTATCAATATAGCATTATAACTAAACCACCCCGAAAAGTCAATAAAAATTTACCTTTCGAAATTGACATTTATTTTTCCAAGATATATAATAACCTCTGTCGGGAGGGCGGTTATGTTTTATAATGATTTGAATTCATATCTTAAAAATAAATATGGTACAAAAGTCTATAAACT
Organism: Acutalibacteraceae bacterium; assembly: GCA_045654425.1. Taxonomy (GTDB): domain Bacteria; phylum Bacillota; class Clostridia; order Oscillospirales; family Acutalibacteraceae; genus SFWF01. The sequence continues at coordinate 3,401 of JAZONJ010000028.1, read as the reverse complement.
CTCCCTTGACGGCGGACTCACCTGCCCCAACCGTGACGGAACGGTTGGAAAAAACGGGTGTATATTCTGCTCCGACTCGGGTAGCGGAGAATTTGCCGAAAAGCCGTGCGGAAATATTTCAGAACAGCTCGAAAGAGCGAAACTTCGAGTTGAAGCCAAGAACAAGAGCGGAAAATATATCGCATATTTTCAATCTTTTACAAATACTTACGGTAATATAAAATATCTCGAGAGAATATACCGTGAAGCGATAGAACCCGATTATATCGTAGGGTTATCTATTGCAACCCGACCCGATTGTATTGGAAACGATGTTATTAATCTGCTTTCCGAAATAAATAAAATAAAACCCGTATCTGTCGAGCTTGGACTGCAGACTATACACGAAAAAACGGCGGAATATATACGCAGAGGATATAAAACCGAGATTTTTGATGACGCTGTGAAACGGCTGAAATCCGCAGGTATTGAAACGGTCGCGCACCTGATACTCGGTTTGCCGAATGAGACCGAAGAAATGATGCTCGAAACGGTCCGACATATCGGCGATTTGGGTGTAGACGGGGTAAAATTCCACCTATTATATATAATAAGGGACACCGACCTTGCAACAGACTATGAAAAAGGGCTTTTCAAGACGCTCGGTATGGAAGAATATGTTGATATTCTCGAAAAGTGCATACGGCATCTTCCCAAAAGCACAGTTATCCACAGACTGACAGGTGACGGTGCAAAACGCGACCTTGTAGCACCGCTATGGTCGGCCGATAAGAAAAAGGTTTTAAATTATATTAAAAAAAGATTTAATAATGACTGCATTATACAAGGCAGTGAATTTATAGGAGAATAATTATGGAAATGGTATTATTAACCGCGCTTGGTGTCGGAGGCGCAACACTTTTCGGCTCTTTGCTCGGATTTATTTTCAGAAAAATATCGCACAAATTTTCTGATATTGTACTTTCTTTTGCGGCAGGAATTATGCTTGCGGCAGCTGTGCTCGGACTTATTCTTCCGTCGGTTGAATACGGAGGAAAGTACGGTCTCATTTATGCCGTTGTCGGTATCTTCACAGGCGCATTCGTAATGAACCTTATGGACAAGCTTGTTCCCCATCTTCACAGACTTGCAGGTTCCGACCCCGAAAACCACAATAACGGAAATCTTTCAAAGGTAATTCTTTTTGTAATGGCAATCGCAATACACAACCTTCCCGAAGGTATCGCGGCAGGTGTCGGCTTCGGTTCGGGTGACGTAAACGGTGCATTGCTTATTGCAGGCGGAATCGCACTACAAAATATTCCCGAAGGAATGATTATAATCGGGCCTATGCTTGCCTCCGGCATCAGCGTAAAGAGAACCCTCTTCTGCGCTTTTGCTACAGGTCTTATCGAGGTTGTTGGTACCCTTATCGGATATTTTGCAGTCTCACTGTCTGCGGTTATACTCCCCTTTGCTCTTGCTTTTGCAGGCGGAACAATGCTCTATGTTGTGAGTGACGAAATGATTTTTGAAACCCACGGTCACGGCAGCGAGCGCGGCGCTACCTATTCACTTCTTGTCGGCTTCTGCGTAATGCTTGTAAGCGATGTATTGCTTGGATAAATATAATGAATATGCTAACGGGGCGATGTGGGCATCGTCCCCTACAATCCATTTTATTGTTTTCGTATCGTAATTACATCGTCCACCGGACACCTTAATTCTACATTCTGCATTTTGCGATTTGCATTTTAAAAGAGGTTCTCGATTAACGAGAACCTCTTTTTATCATATCCCAATATTCTTTAAATTTCTGCTCGGTTTTGTTATCTCCGAACTCATAGAACTTCGTGTTTTTTAAATCATCAGGTAAATACTGCTGAGCGACCCAGCGATTCGGGAAGCTATGGGGGTATTTATAGAACTGACCCGGTGTATCGTTGTCTGCTCCGTCGAAATGCTTATTCTGAAGATGGCGCGGAACAGGACCGCCCTTTCCTTTTTCAATTGCATCCATAGCGGCAAAAACAGCGTCGTGAGCTGTGTTCGATTTCGGACTTATCGCAACAAGTATAACTGCATCGGCAAGGGGTATTGCTGCTTCGGGAAGTCCGACGGCATTTGCCATATCAACAGCCGCTTTAACTATCGGAATTATCTGCGGATAAGCGAGTCCGACATCCTCTGCGGCACACACCATAAGTCTTCTGCAAGCCGAAGGTAAATCCCCTGCGGCAAGAAGGCGTGCGAGGTAATAAACCGCGGCATCGGGGTCGCTTCCTCTCATTGACTTCTGATAAGCCGAGACTATATCATAATGCTCATCGCCCTCTCGGTCATAACGAACAGAGGAATGAGCGAGCAGCTGCTCTAAAACGTCATCGGTCACATTCGCAACACCGTCAGCGAGACTTGTCATTACGGCAAGTTCAAGTGTGTTTAGGGCTCGTCTTACATCACCCGAACAGCTTCGGGCAATTTTAAGCGCATCAACATCTGCAATTTCTATCTTTATTCCCTTTTCCTCTTCCAAAAAAGCAGCCGCGCGTTTTACCGCCGGAACAACCTCTTCGGGCGCAATTTCCTTGAATTCGAAAACTGTCGAACGGCTTAAAATCGCATTATAAACATAGAAAAAAGGATTTTCAGTAGTCGATGCGATAAGGGTTATATCCCCGTTTTCAATATATTCGAGCAGTATCTGCTGCTGCTTTTTGTTGAAGGACTGAATCTCATCAAGATAAAGGAGTACTCCGCCCGCAGCCTCAAAAGAGCCAAGCTCGCCGATTATTGATTTAATATCGGAGGTTGAGGCGGTTGTAGCATTAAGATAATAGAGTTTTTTGCCGCATAGGGCAGAAATAATCTTGGCGACCGTAGTCTTACCGACACCCGACGGACCATAAAATATAAGGTTCGGGATATTACCCGATTCAATAATTTTTCTCAGCACCTTGCCTTCGCCAAGCAAATGCTTTTGACCAACAACTCCATCAAGAGTATTAGGTCTTGCTCTGTCAGCAAGCGGTTTCGACATACGATTCACCTCCTAAAAATGAAGAATTAATAATTAATAAAGCGGATATTTCTTACAAATTGCGGCAACGCCGTTCTTTATATAATCCTTGTTTGCTTCAAAGTCGGAAATTGCAAGAGAAATATATTCTGCAATCTTGTCCATATCCTCTTCAACGAGTCCTCTTGTTGTTGCGGCAGGAGTGCCTATACGAAGACCGCTTGTGATGAAGGGAGACTGAGGATCGTTCGGGATAGCATTTTTGTTAGCTGTAATGTTTACCTCGTCAAGTCTGTGCTCAAGCTCTTTACCTGTTACATCTGTTCCGACAAGGTCAACAAGCATAAGATGGTTATCGGTACCGCCCGATACAAGCTTTACACCTCTTGAGGTCAGACCGTCA
>JAZONJ010000027.1:0-6478 GCA_045654425.1 Acutalibacteraceae bacterium | reverse complement strand
TGAAATCTGCTCCTGCGTCAGCAAGGAAACGGAAGCCTTCGCGGTCAACAACGTTACCTGCACCAACCTTAACAGAGTCGCCGTACTTTGCGCGAATCCAGTCGATTGTGAGTTTCTGCCACTCAGAGAAGCCTTCAGAGGAGTCGATACAAAGAACGTCAGCACCTGCTTCAACGAGAGCAGGAACACGCTCAGCATAGTCACGGGTGTTAATACCTGCGCCTACTACATATCTCTTTTCGTTATCAAGAAGTTCAAGGGGATTAGCCTTGTGAGAATCGTAGTCCTTGCGGAAAACCATATATTTAAGGTATCCGTTATCGTCAATAATCGGAAGAGAATTAACCTTATTGTCCCAGATAATGTCGTTAGCAACTTTAAGAGTAACGCCCTCTTTTGCGTAAACAAGTTTATCAAAAGGAGTCATAAACTCAGAAACCTTGGTAGCAGGATCCATTCTGGAAACGCGATAGTCACGGCTTGTAACGATACCGAGAAGTTTTCCGTTTGCGGTTCCGTCATCGGTAACTGCAACTGTAGAATGTCCGGTAGCCTCTTTAAGAGCGACAACATCAGCCATTGTAGCGTCGGGCTTGATATTAGAATCACTTACAACAAAACCTGCCTTGAAGCTCTTTGCTTTTGCTACCATAGCAGCTTCGTCTTCAACCGACTGTGAGCCGTAGATGAAAGAAACACCGCCTTCACGAGCAAGGGCAACAGCAAGACGGTCACCCGAAACAGACTGCATTATTGCCGAAACAAGCGGAATGTTAAGAGAGATAGACGGTTCTTCGCCCTTCTTGAATTTAACAAGCGGGGTTTTGAGCGAAACGTTTGCGGGAACACATTCGCTGGAAGAATATCCGGGTACGAGCAGATATTCGTTAAAGGTATGCGAGGTTCCTTCGAAATAATAAGCCATTTTCTTTTTCCTCCGATTAAATAGAAATAATTATATTGTTGCGATTATACCGCAAAATACGCTTAGAGTCAACGAAAAAATGGTGTAAATAATGTACAAAAATAAATATATAATAAATGGGCAAATTTTACTTGATTTTACAAAAAAAGTGTGATACAATATTCAGGCTGCAAAAATGCAGCTAAAAATCCACACACGGCGTTTGTCGTAATAAGGTGATACCGTTTGGTATTTTCGGCGCGACAAAAAATTAAACGACGTGGAGGAAAAACCTTAGGAGGAAATAAAAATGGCAGTTATCTCAATGAAACAGCTTCTTGAAGCAGGTGTTCATTTCGGACATCAGACAAGACGCTGGAACCCCAAAATGGCTCCGTACATCTTCACAGAAAGAAACGGAATCTACATCATCGACCTTCAGAAGACAGTTAAGAAGCTTAACGAGGCTTACGCTTTCGCTCGTGACATCGTAGCTGAGGGCGGCGACATTCTCTTCGTTGGTACCAAGAAGCAGGCTCAGTCTTCTGTTAAGGAAGAAGCAGAGCGTTGCGGCATGCCTTTTGTTAACGCTCGTTGGCTCGGCGGTATGCTCACAAACTTCACAACAATCAGAAAGAGAATCGCTCGTCTTGCTCAGCTTCGCAAGATGGAAGAAGACGGCACTTTCGAGATCCTTCCCAAGAAGGAAGTTATCAAGCTTCGTCGCGAAATCGAAAAGCTTGAGAAGTTCCTCGGGGGTATCAAGGATATGAAGAAGATCCCCGGTGCAATGTTCATCGTTGACCCCCGCAAGGAAAGAATTGCTGTTGCTGAAGCAAAGAAACTTAACATCCCGATCATCGCTATCGTTGATACCAACTGTGATCCTGATGAGATCGACGCTGTTATCCCCGGTAACGACGACGCTATCCGCGCTGTAAAGCTTATCTCTGAGGTTATTGCTAACGCAGTTCTCGAGGCTAAGCAGGGCGAAATGGGTTCTGCTGCAGTAGAAGAGGTTGCTGAGGAAGCAGCTGAAGAGGCAGTAGAGACCGCTGAATAATTATTGGAGGTATAATACTATGGCTTTTACCGCTAAAGACGTTCAGGCTTTAAGAGAGAAAACCGGTTGCGGTATGATGGACTGCAAAAACGCTCTTAAAGAGACCGATGGAAATATGGAAGCAGCTATTGACTATCTTCGTGAGAAGGGTCTTGCTTCTCAGGCAAAGAAGGCTTCTCGTGTTGCTGCTGAAGGAACCGTTGTTGCAATGGTAGAGGGTAACGTTGCTGTTGCTCTTGAAATCAACACCGAGACCGACTTCGTTGCAGGCAACGATGAGTTCAAGGCTTTCGCTGATAAGGTTGCTAAGGCTGTTATCGCAAACAACCCCGCTGACGTTGACGCTCTCCTCGCTTCATCTTACGAGGGAACTACCGTTTCTGAGCTTAAGGAAGAAGTATTCCTCAAGTTCCGTGAGAACATTCAGATTCGTCGTTTCGTTCGTCTCGAGGGCAAGGTTGTAAACTATGTTCACGCAGGCGGAAAGATTGGCGTTCTCGTTCAGCTTGATACCGAGCTCGATATGAACGACGCTCTTATTGCTATGGGTAAAAACGTTGCAATGCAGGTTGCAGCTATGAACCCCGGATATCTTGATCAGGCTTCAGTTCCTGCTGAGGACCTTGAGAAAGAGAAGAACATCCTCATCGCTCAGATGAAGGAAGATCCCAAAATGGCAGGAAAGCCTGACGCTGTTCTCGGAAAGATCGTTGAAGGTAAGATCGGCAAGTTCTACAAGGAAAATTGCCTTGTTGAGCAGCAGTATGTTATCGATGGCGACCTCACCGTTGGCAAGTATGTTGACTCTGTTGCTAAGGAGCAGGGCGGCGCAGTTAAGGTTGTTTCTTTCGTTCGTTATGAAAAGGGCGAAGGCATCCAGAAGCGTGAAGACGACTTTGCAAGCGAAGTTGCAAGCATGATTAAATAATCAAACTTTTTACGGACCGATTTTTCGGTCCGTATTTTTTATGTAAATATAATATAATTTACATATTAATTTCATTGACATTATTTCGAGGTTTTGGTAAAATGATATTTAGTGAAATTGTGTAAAAATTCGGAGGTTGAAAGTTATGGGAAATAAATCCGTTTATAAGAGAGTATTAATTAAGCTTTCTGGCGAAGCTCTTGCAGGCTCGCAGAAGACAGGACTTGATTTTGATACCGTGCTTCATGTATGCGAAAGCATTAAAAAGTGCCACGACATGGGTGCAGAGATTGCAATAGTTGTCGGCGGTGGTAATTTCTGGAGAGGACGTTCAAGCGGAAAGATGGATAGAACAAGAGCTGACCATATGGGAATGCTCGCTACTACAATTAACTCGCTTGGTCTTTGCGATGCACTTGAGCAGCTTGGTGTTGATGTTCGCGTTCAGACTGCTATTGAAATGAGACAGGTTGCAGAACCCTATATCAGAAATAAGGCGGTTCGTCATCTTGAAAAGGGAAGAGTTGTTATCTTCGGTTGCGGTACAGGTAACCCCTTCTTCTCAACAGACACAGCTGCCGCTCTCAGAGCTGCTGAAATTGACGCAGACGTAATTTTCAAGGCAACAAATGTCGATGGAGTTTATGACTCAGATCCCAAAACCAACCCGAATGCGGTTAAATATGATAAGCTGACCCATCACGATGTTCTTAATCAGGAGCTTCATGTTATGGACAGTACAGCAGCTTCTCTTTGCATGGATAACGGCATTAAGATTCTTGTTTTCAACCTTAACGACCCTGAAAATCTTGTTCGCGCTATAGAAGGCGAAGAGATTGGTACACTCGTTTACTAATTAACTTTTGGAGGTAACATATATGAACGAACTCATCAAAAAAACAGAAGAACGCATGGATAAATCCATAAATGCTCTTATCCGTGAATTCGGTACAGTCAGAGCAGGCAGAGCAAATCCCTCTGTCCTTGACAAGATTACCGTTGATTATTACGGAGTTGCTACCCCCATACAGCAGATTGCTACTGTTTCGGTTCCTGAAGCTCGTATTCTTCAGATTCAGCCTTGGGATACAACAACCTTAAAGCTTATTGAGAAAGCAATTCAGACCTCTGATATTGGAATTAACCCCAACAATGACGGTAGAGTTATTCGTCTTGCTTTCCCACCTCTTACTGAGGAGAGAAGACGTGATCTCGTTAAAGAGATAAAGAAGATGGCTGAGGATTCTAAGGTTGCTGTACGTTCTGTCAGACGTGATGCTATCGAAAAGCTCAAGGCTCTTAAAAAGGATAATGTTATTACTGAAGACGATCAGGCAAATGGAGAGAAGAAGATTCAGAATCTTACCGATAAGTTCTGCGCTGAAATAGATTCGCTTCAGGCAGCAAAGGAAAAAGAGATTCTCGAGATTTAATTTCCGGTTGAGTTTAAAAGTCATCGTAGCGGCCGCTATGGTGACTTTTTTGAAGGGTGATATTTTAATGGCTTGGTTTAAAAAGAAGAAAAATCCCGAATTTGATAGAATTGTTCCTGAGCATATCGCTATCATTATGGACGGCAACGGAAGATGGGCAAAAAAGAGAAATCTTCCGCGTTCTGCAGGTCATGTTGCAGGCAGTAAAAAGTTCAAGGAAATAGCAAGATATTGTAATAAAATCGGTGTAAAATATCTTACAGTTTATGCTTTTTCGACTGAAAATTGGAAGAGACCTCAGGAAGAGGTTGACGCTATAATGAATCTTTTCCGCGATTATCTTCGCGATTCGGCTAATTTCAAAAGTGAGAATATTATGCTTAAATTCATCGGAGACAGAAATGGAATGCCCGATGATATAAATGCTCTTATGGATCAGGCGGAATTTGATTCAAAGGATGCGACCGGACTTCAGGTTTATATGGCGATAAACTATGGTGGCAGAGATGAACTCGTGCATGCTGTAAGAGATATTGTAAAAGAAGGAATACCTGCGGAAGAAATTACAGAAGATACTATTTCTAAGAGAATTTACACCAAGAATTATCCTGACCCCGAACTTATAATTCGTCCTAGCGGAGAATACAGATTGTCAAACTTCCTTATCTGGCAGTCGGCATACAGTGAATTCTGGTTTTCAAATGTTCTTTGGCCCGATTTCACTACCGATGACCTTGAGAGAGCCATCGACGATTATAATAAAAGAAACAGACGCTTCGGAGGTGTCTAAATTTTATGAAAACTCGTATTATTTCAGGAGCAGTTGCTATTGCGTTGCTCATAGTTTTGCTTATAGTAAATAGCTTTTGGTCACCAATATCGGTTATAGCAATATCTTTGCTCGCTGCTTTGGCATCCTATGAAATGCTTTGTAATACAGGCGCGGTAAAAAGCGGTTTAGCTATACTTTTAGCAATTTTATATTCCTGTGCTGTTCAGTTTTCGTATGCAGGGATATTACGTTTGCCTTCGGCTATACTTACTGTGATTTATGTGTTGCTTATTGCGGCTTTAACCTTAAAAGAACATGAAACATTAAAGCCCGATGCGGTAACCATGTGTCTTGCAATGCCAATACTTATCTCATATGCGTTTTCTGCATTACAAGCACTTCTTAATAATACAGATGGATTCGGTTTATTTTATCTTTTAATGTTACTTAACTTCTCTTCAATCGCCGACTGTTGCGCTTATTTTACGGGTATGGCAATCGGTAAGCATAAATTAGCACCGGTAATCAGCCCCAAAAAGACAATAGAAGGAGCTGTTGGAGGCGTTCTCGGCGCGGTTGTCGGAACTCTCATTATTTGCATAATTTTCAATCTTATTACAGATGCTAAGGCCAATATTCTCGGCCTTTGTCTTATAACACCTTTAATGGCGGTAATCGGTATACTTGGAGATTTGTTTACATCGGCAATTAAACGTAGCTACGGAATTAAGGATTACGGCAATCTGATGCCAGGTCACGGCGGAGTGCTTGATAGATGCGATTCGATTCTTCTTTGTGCCCCCGTACTTGCTTTGATTGTAAAATATGTGGAGGTAATCGGTTGAAAAATTTAGTAATACTCGGCTCGACAGGTTCAATCGGAGAACAGGCTTTAAAGGTAGCCCGTAACGGCAATTACCGAGTTCTCGGAATTGCGGCGGGAAGCAATATTGAACTTCTTGAAGCACAGGCAAGAGAGTTCGACGTTAAAGCAGTCGGAGTTTTTAATGCCGAAAAGGGAATAGAACTTAAGAAAAGGCTTGCCGACACCAATATAGAGGTTTATGTTGGTGAAGAGGGAGTTTGCCGTGTTGCTGGAATTAAAGCAGATATAACCCTTAATTCTATTGTAGGAATAGCGGGTCTTCGTCCGACCTTTGCTGCGATTGAAGCGGGTAATGATATAGCTCTTGCAAATAAAGAGACACTGGTTACTGCAGGTAAGCTTGTGAATCAAGCAATGAAAGAAAAAGGCTTGAGATTGCTCCCTGTTGACAGTGAACATTCTGCGATTTTTCAGTCTTTACAGTGCTCTCCGAAAAAATCTCTAAGTAAAATTATACTGACGGCGTCAGGTGGACCTTTTTATGGTAAAACA
>JAZONJ010000026.1:0-13994 GCA_045654425.1 Acutalibacteraceae bacterium | reverse complement strand
AGTCTTTTCTGGTCGTCCGTATCGTAAATTGTGAAATTCGGAGTATAACCGATACGGTCGGCAAAACGACGGAGTATCTTTCCGCAAACCGAGTGGAAAGTGCCCGCCCATACACCGCTTGATTCATCACCAAGTTTTGCTGCAATTCGCTCTTTCAGCTCGTTTGCCGCCTTATTTGTAAAGGTGATGGCAAGTATTTCCCATGGCTTTGCGGGCTTATACGAAAAGGTATAGCACGACGGCATTTCCCCACCGTTTTTGAGAAAATTTTCCGCCATAACTATATCAAACTCATCAAGCTCGGGTACAAAATATGAGTCGTAAGCGTCACCGTATTTTATAAGATAAGCAATTCGGTTAACAAGCACAGTTGTCTTTCCGCTTCCTGCGCCCGCAAGCACAAGAACAGGACCCGAAGCCGCTGTTACTGCTCTGAACTGCATATCGTTCATTCTTGAAAACTCTTTTTCAATTATCGCATTTCTGAGAACTTTGAATTCATTAGGTGTCATTTCAGCAATCCTTTATTACATATTTCTTCATTTTATATTGTACTATAAATACATCAATTAATCAATCATAAATAAGTATAATAGCCCTTTAAATTTCATAGTATATTATTGATAATAATAAGTAGGTGTATATTATGAAAAAAGTCAATATTCCCGCCCTCTTCTTCAGTATAATTATAGCCGAGCTTGTCGGTCTTTTGTCGGCTCTTCTTTCGGGTAATATCAGGGGTGACTACGGCGCTTTCATAAAGCCTCCCCTTTCACCGCCGGCGATACTTTTTCCCATTGTGTGGACCATTCTTTACGCGGCAATGGGTACGGCGGCATATCTAGTTTGGGGTTCGGTCAGAGGGACCGAAGAAGAACGATGTTCAGCGCTTAAATTCTATATTGCGCAACTTATCGTAAACTTTATGTGGAGCATTTTCTTCTTCCGTTTTGATGCTTATTGGTTATCTGTTGTGGTAATAGTGATTCTTGATATACTTGTTATTGCAACAACCTTAAAATTCAAAAATATTAATCGTCTAGCCTATTGGCTGATGATACCTTATATCATTTGGCTTTTATTTGCAACCTATCTTAATATTGGGGTTGCCATTCTGAACTAAAAGAAAAAACCGCACGGAAAACGCCGTGCGGTTTTAGTTTTGATTATTCTACTGTAATCTCGTGGAGAATATTGAATTCTTTTTCAAATTCAATATCATTGCTGAGTCGAGCGCCTTCGCCAGTTCCATTCTGGAGATAGAACGCAACATAATATTTGCCCGATTCTTTCGGTACGCTGATTTTCGCATTAAGCTCATAATCAAGCACATTATCAAGAACGGTTCCGCTCTTCTCGTAATCCTCAGTATAGAAGTCGGGATCAAGACTGTACCACTTATCAGGATTACCTTCTTTAACCTTAGAAACAACATTGTAGTTCTCGTCAAGAATTGCAAATCCCGACTCTAAAGTGAAGGGAGCCGCAAAGCCGTAATTCTTGAAACTGAGACTTACGGTAGCAGAATCGTTATGGTCTCCGCTCCAATTTAATGTAGTATTGTCTGCTACAAGCTTGTATCCGAGGTGGTCACGGAGGTACTCATAAGGATTGAGAGTAACTTCGGTGCCATCGGCCTCTACAAAGGAATTCGGATCGTAAATAATTCCAAAGTTTTCAATATCTGCAGCAGAATAACTCTCATTATTAATCCAACCGGAGATAACATTTGAACTGTCTGCCCTATATCCTGAGGTGTCAAGATAACCGTGCCACTGGCTGAAGCCTGTATATCTGTGGTGCGCCATTTCAAGCATTACCTCAAGACCGGAAGGATTGCGTCCACTTCCCATAAGGCTCTCGTTAGTAAACATCTCGCCGCACTGCGGAGTATATGCTGCGGTCTTTATAGCATACTGCCATTCATCAAAGTAATTTGTTTGATTTTGGAAACAGTTCTTTCCGCAATTTACGTGGTTATACTGATAACAGCCTGAATTGTGACCTGCGTGTGACTGCTCTCCGTAAATCGCGTCGTTGTTGAATCCGATAATGTCAGCATACGGATAATCGGTTCCGTTAGCTGCCTTATAGTTATTCAGCATATCAACCTTATATCTCGGCAGACGAACTGTGAAATAAAGATTATTTGGTACGCACATATTTTCAACAACTGCACGAACAATGTTATCAAAGTTTACTGCAGGCCACTGGAAGGAGGCTACCATTTCTCCGTTTCCGATCCAACCTGAAGAAATCTTATGAACAACATCTCTGTGCTTTCCGACAAAGGGAGAAAGTTGCTTAATATGTCGAATCATCGTTGCTTCATCGGCGCATACCTTTTCAAGTTTTTCTCTGTCAGCTGCATTTGCAATATAAAGATTGGTTGGAACACCATACGTAAAGCGAAGAAGAACTCTGACTTCATATTTTCTGAGGTACTCAAAATAGATTTCGAGTACGTCGAGAACCTCTTGCGGCAGATATTCGCTCTTGTTCCAATCCTTGAAGGAGATGAATGCAATCGCAAGCTTTGAATGATTCTCGGCATTAGTCGGGAAATAAATCTCAAAGATCTGGTTCATTGTTTCTCTTATTTTAGCTTCAGAATCAGTAGTGTAGAGACTGCGCGCATCTGATGTTTCGCCCTCATCAAGAGCTTCCTGAATACCGATTACCATTTCGGTACGGTATCCTCTGTCAGGATTGTCGGCAAGAGCATTATAATCCTCTGCATAAAGCGGAGCAAGATTTTTATCGTAAGTTACGGGAGTATATTCTTCTGCCTTTTCTTCTCTGAAATAATTATCAATATAAGAATTTCTGAATGAAGCAAACTCGGAAGTGGTCTGAGTTTCTTTTCCTCTTACAAGGTCAAGAAGGCCGATTCTCATATCACCATCGTTATCATTAGGAACAACAAATTTTCCATCGAAAATATTTTGTGCAACGGCACCGTCGTTTACGAATGCCTTGCCGATATAGTTCTTTGTCCATGTGCCCTTTGCAACGGTGAAAGGAATGAAGCTGAAATCAACTGCCATATCGTCGGTTGTCTCTTCAAGTCCGTCATCAGCTGCTGCCATATAGAAGTTAAGTCTCCAGATGAGTGTTTCATCGGGATTTACTGCTCCGCCAACAGCCTCGCTCATTGAAGCGAACTTCGGCAGATACATATATCCTTCAAAGTTTGCGGGAATCTGGCTTACACCGTTTATAGGTGCCTGTGCCTTTGTGTTGGTCCAAGCGGTGGCTCCCTTTGCGAGAAGCGGTAACGTACCGGCATAACTGTATGCGTTCTGATAGTAGGAAACCTTCGAGCCGTCCTCCTTTGTAATGGTTGTTGCAGCGTTAAAGCCAACAGATACAGGCTTTTTACCTGTCTTTACATAGAACATAAAGCCGTCAATGTCGCCTGCTCTAACATTCGGAATATCAAATTGGAGAGTCTGAGCTCTTGCAGTTGTTACATCACCCTTGATGTTAATGAAGGGCTGAGCGGTAATAGCGCAGGTTGATTTTACAAACTTAGCAGTTGAAGCAAGAGAACCTGCGGTAGCGGTAGAACTGCTTACTGCGTGGCCTGCGATAGCAACATCCTTAAGAGGAAGGTTGTTAAGTCCGAGAACGGTTGCAGAACCGTTATTGATAAGCTCAGTCTTTCCAACGAAATCTGCCGGTTTAGAATAGTCAAGGTCTAAGAACTCGCCTGTTGCAAGGTCAACGATTCTGTTATCATCACCGTACATAACGGTTGTGGTCGGATCGAAGCCGTTTACCATAGATACTGCAGATACGCCAACATGCTTATCAGAACTATTAGGTGTCTTGTTAGAGTGACGTGATACCCATACGCCGACTATTACTTCCTGAAGGTTGTAAACACCGGTTCCCCAGTTGTTCATACAATCCTTCGGTACGAATACATATCCGCTCCAGGGCTGCGTGCCGTCTGAAACGATGGGCTGATAGGTATTATACCACTCGCCCTCTACGCCTTCTGTACGAGTTTCCCAAGCAGAAGCGCCGTCTTTCAGGAGGTATACTACCTGTGTGCCTCCGACGTTAACGTCAAGAGAACGGTTGTTGGGACCTGTGCCGTCAGACTTGGTACCAACGATATTTATGGTAAGTCTGTGCTGCTGTCCTGCATCAAGGGCAGGCATATCTACATGGAAAAGGAAACCTGATTTTGTAGAACTTGTAAGCTCGGAGAAGAGGGTTCCCTCGGGGAAATATCCACGTCCGGGAGCTGTGTTAGCAGAAATTGTATCGCTATAGTGTCTTACACCGGTCATATATGTTCCCTGTTTTGAGGTAAGGATTGAGGTTGAGGGAACAAGACTTCTTTTACCATTTGCATAAGGTGATTCAGAGCCATCAAGGGTAGCATCATAGGTCTTGAATACCTTACCGAGTGTAAGGTTAGTCGGATTCTCTGAGAAATCTGTTACCTTGCCGGTGCTATAATCATAATCAACACCGTTAATGGTAATTTCATCAGATGCAACAAACTCGTCTGCTCCGTCCATATAATTTCCGCTCATCCAGACAGGCTCTGAAATAACAAGCGGTTTATCATCGGGAATATATCCATATTCGGGAGCGCTTGTGTTATGCTCCTCACGGAAAACGAAGCTCTTGCTGTTTGTGAGTTGGATCACACTGAAACCTGTAATAAAGGAATCAGTACCAACTGCATAGTTATTCTGTGTTAATGCGTTGAAAGGAATGCAGACATAACCCTTAAAGCCGGAAGGAAGTCCAACTCCGTAATATGTCTTGTCTCCGCTAAGCTTCCAATCCTTATCGTCTACCGAGCGGATATACCAATCAGGCGCGCCATATGTAAGGAAGGTTTTGTTTTTGGTCTTTATCGAACCATCGGTATTATATACGTAAAGTCCGGTCTCAGCATTTCTTTCATATTCATAACCCGAGAAAGAAAGAGCTAGTCGGAATTTATTTGTTGTATGGGTCACTCCGTCCTCATGCGCATACGAAATCTTGCCAAATTCGGGGATTTCAACATAGAATACAGCGCCTTTAACAACATCGGTAGAAATTCTTTCAGAGAAACCTATGTAAGCATTCATTGTTTCTTTTCCTTCGGGGAGCGTATAGGAAAAGAGGCTTGTCAGAGGAAGATGACTTGTATTCTCTGTAAGTTTAAAATTATGGCTTGTGATGTTTGCGGGAATCTTATCCGCTGTTGCAGGAAGATTTATAGGATCGCCGTTTTCGTTCTCCCAATAAGGAAGCTTAGCGATATTCTTATTCTCTTCTTCAGCCGCAAGATCAATAAGCTTACCATAATCGTTATAAACACAGGTTGTATCAGCTTTAAAGGAAGAAATAAGGGTTACAGCGCTGACATCCATAGGTGCTACTCCGCGCTCACTGCCGCGTCCGTCTCCGCCTCCGCCATAGGTCTTGCGGTCTACATCAACGGTAACGCTTATCGAACCGATTTCATAGCCCGATTTATCAAGATAACCATTTTTCTGGAGAAGCTTAGCAGGAACATAAACGTATCCTCTGAAGGGCTTTGTTCCGTCACTGAGTTTTAAGCCGTAAGGACTTTCGCCGAATGTTACCCATTCATTGCATGCCTGCCACTGCTTTTCTCCATCGGGCAGAACATACCAGGATATTCCATCGTTTTTAGCAAGGCTTAGTGTATGTGAAGCCACTGCTCCTGAAGCAGTATGTCTCTGAACTCCAATGACATGTGGCAGAGGAATATCTTTATCTGCATAAGAGTTAAGGACAGGCAGATCAAGGTAGAACATATATCCGCCGTTTTCGTCCACTACTGTGCCCGCAGGGAAATCAAATGCAGCTACATGGCTAGTATTGTTCATTGTACTACCAAAGCCGTTATAGGTTTTAAAACCCAAAGCTCTCATAGACTCGTTATATGTGAGCTTTGAAATAGTGGCTATTGAACGACGTTGAGCGTTTGTAGTATAGTTCATTATAGTCGTCGGTTTAGAAGAACAGACAATGGTAGATGCAAGCGTTGCATCCTGTCCTTCAGGTGGGACTACCTCTGCTGCTACTGTCGGTACAGCTATAATTACTGTTGTAAGAACCAAAACAATAGCGCAAAACACAGAAAGAATTTTTTTCATAAAGTGTCCCCCTTCAAAAAACTTTTGAAAAAGATTTTACGAAATTATATTTTTATTGTAAGAACTATCAAGCACACAACTTCACAATAAAATATATAATTATAATAAATTATAGCATAAAAAAGTTGTGTGTTTCAATGCATTATATGGTACTTAATAGCATTTTCGAATAAAAAAAGAGTATTGCCGTTATGTAGCAATACTCTGTGTTCCGGTTAAACCAAAGCTTACCGATAAAGCCTGATTAACCCTATCCATAGAATTGTTATCAAGACTTCCCATTTTTTCTTTTAATCTTTGCTTATCGATCGTTCTCACCTGTTCGAGCAGAACTATTGAGTCTTTGGCAAGTCCGCATCCGTCTGCATTTACCTGTATATGAGTCGGTAACTTGGTTTTATCCCTTTGGCTTGTAATCGCCGCAGCAATTACAGTCGGACTGTATTTATTACCGATATCATTCTGAATTATAAGTACAGGTCTGACTCCGCCCTGCTCACTTCCGATAACAGGACTTAAATCCGCATAATATATTTCTCCGCGTCTTATTATCACTTTTTTCACGCCTTTTATATTTGTTGATTATATTTTTGCCCCAAGGCGATGATTTTAATCATTTTTTTGAATTTCCTAAGACATTTTATGCGGACAATCCTTAAAGGGTGAAAAAAGAAAGGTTCGGGTTTTACCCGAACCTTCGATAGAATTATTCTATAGTTTCCTCTTCACCGTCGCGATCAGAAATAGTAATTAAATCAAAGTCGCTCAGTTCTTCATCATCATTATCCTCTTCGTCATCTTCATACTCCTCTTCATAAACAGAGGGTCTTGCAATCTTCACGATAAGAACAATAATTGCAACAATGAGAAGTAATATTATTCCGACAATTACAATCGCAATAATTTTTGTATTTGTGTCAAGAGCCATAATATTATCCATAATATTGCCGTCAGACACATCCGAACTTGTATCATCAGTTACAGGTGGAGTAACCGTCTCAATTACAATTGCTCCAATCGCCCTTTGAAGAGTATGCTCTACAGTATCGTATCTGTAAAAGCCTGTATAACCATTAGGTCCCTTAGCATAAACGAGAGCAAACTCAATAACTGTAGGATCGCTGCTCTGATATGCGGTAATCTTCTGATCATCTATGTTGAGTGATATTTCTGAATATCCTTTGGGAATTTCAGTTGCTTTCAGGAATTCGTAAAAGCCTTCCTTTGTGGTCATATAAGTGAACTTATCAAAATTTCCGTCTTCTGTAGGATGGTAGAATCCACCGTTTTCACCGTTAGCATCTGTAAGATATAAAAGCTTAGTGTTCTCTTTCTCTATACAGGGGAATTCAACTCCATTGTAAGCGTACGAATTAACACTATATCCCGGGAATAGGTTCGTTGTGTCGAAATTATTAGATATAACCATATCTTTACCATCTACAAAAACCGAAACTGTCGCTGTCTGTTCTTCGGAACCTGTTGAATCAGAAGTGTTTTCATCGGAAGAAGCATTTTCTGCAGCAAGTCTTGTAATATTTAGAGTATACTTTTTCTGAGTTCCGTCTTCGGCGGTAACGATAATCACACGTTGATTGCTTCCTACCTTCATATTTTTAGAACCCTCAACATCCCAATCTGCCCCCGAATGAGAAGTTCCTGCGCCAAGAGTCAGAACAGTTACTGAATTGGGAATTGTGATTGAGTAGGATGTAACATTGGGAGAAAACTTGGGAGTAAGAGAGCCCGCGGATGGGGTTATATACTTTAAATTTGCATCAGAGGATTTTGTTGCAGACTTATCAACAACAGAAATAGGAGCAGAACATCCGGTCATTGCAATCTCTTCGTCTGCAGCATATAAAGCCTGTTCTACACTAATCGCGCAAGTTCCGGTTCCAACCGCTTTAAATGTAATTGTCTCGGTGGCGGTAGTATCACTGGCAGCGGCGGCTATTTTTACAACTCCTGATGCGCTTTCAGGTCCGTTAGGAGCAGAAACGTACTGCAGAACTTTTGTATCGTATCCAATCTGTGCCTCAACGGCATACATTTTTTCGGTTGCCTTAAACCTTACAGTTACGGTTACAGTTTCACCTACATTAACAGTTGACTTTGAAAAGGCAATAGTAGTAGAGCCTGCTGCAAAAGCATTAATTGCAACGCTTGTCCATATAAGACATAATGTAACCACTAAAACTATAAAAGATTTCATTTTTCTATTCATACCATTTCCCCCTATTGACTGATTAATTTAACATTCAAAATATGTTTTTGAACATTTGCAAGATCTATTATCGAAACCTTACCGTCTTTATTTGTATCAGCAGCGGTGAAGAAAGCTCCGCCTTGCTCTTTAACCTTTAAAATATGCTTCTGCACATTTGCTAGGTCGATAATAGAAATTTTTCCGTCTCCGCTTACATCACCGTAAACGACGATATTCTTGTTGATATATTCTTTATTATCCGTCTTATAGACAATGATCTTATCGCCTGTTGAAATATTGCCTGCCGTCTTCTCTTTTCCGTTTTTGTCGAAAAGCTTCATCGTACCGTTTGCAACCTTGATCTTAGATTTAAAGGTCTCAACTGTGGTATTGGGCTCAATACCTGTAACATTTGTTCCAAAGTTATAAGATTCTGAAACTACTTCAGGCTCAGGTATTACTAACGCGCCGCCTGCTCTTCTTGCCACAGAAAGAAGGTAATTCTTTGTTCTTCCTGAAGCCGCAGTCACCGTCAGAGTTATAATGTTTTCGCCCTCTTTAAGTGTATGCTCACCCGTTCCGCTGACCTTTGCACCGTCGACTGCTGTTGCAGATACTTTTATTGATTTAACCGACGTATCAACAACTAGCTCATAGTTGTTGGTATACTGATCAAATTTCGGAGTGAGAGAAAGATCTCCGACTGAAATTGAACTAAGATAATAGTTGTTTGCTCCGCTTTGAGCAGGAAGAGAGGTCTTATTCTCTTCGGGCATATTTTTGAATACCGGTATGCTGAAAGTAAGTGGCGTTTCCGCCGGTATATCTGCATACGCTGCTTTTAAAAGACGCGCTTCCGAATTAGCTCCCTCAATATTAGACATGTACTGATGATTATAAAAACTGGGTCCTATAAAATCGAACTTCTTATAATAGAGAGTGTCCTGTCCGACTTCTATATATCCGCTTCCGTACATTTTAGAACCGCCGAGTATAGATTTAGCTATTGTATTCCACGGAAGTCCGTATTTAGCCTTGGTTTTGTCGGTTGAAAAGTCTCCTCTAGCATATTTGAGGCCTCTCTGTACCGCATTAAGTCCTCCCGAAGAATATGCGCCGAAATTAAAGTGGTTATAGTATCCCTCATATCCTTCATATTTACCCGAAATGAGTCCGCTTGTGCCGCCTCTTCCCTGTTCCTGAATAATCATTGCCGAGAGAACATACGGACTTACCTTTGAAGTTTTTCCTGCTTCTAACAAGAGTTCTGCGTAAGACTTATGTGTCTTCTCCGGAAACGGATCTGCCATAAATGAATTTGCAATTATTTTATTTACACCTTCAATATTTTGGATTTTCTCATTAAAAGACTGATCCAAAAACTGATAAATACCATTTTCGTTCAGGAAATTACGAGGCTCCATAAAATAAGCCACGATATCTTTATGTGCCGTTACCCAGTTTGAGCCATCAAATCCGATATATTTTTTATTAGTCCAATCATACGCGCCATATTCCATTGATTTGTATGAATCGGGTCTTGAATTTGAAACGAGACTCTTACCGATACCGCTTTCTGCGGCAAGGGCTTCCTCCCAGGTAAGATCCAGATGGTCTGCTATAAATATCCATTTCGGATGATTTGCATATAACTGTCGCAAAAACACCTTGTAGCTTTCGGGGAATTTCTGCTTAGTAAGATTTTCTTCAAAAGTAGCATCCGGTACATATTCTACAGGCGGAGCCTTTTCGTTTATATTAATTATATAGTCCGCACAGACATACGCGAAAAGATTTTCATACTCAATTTTAAACCATTTTCTTTTGTCATTGCCGTCTATAGCTTCGCCGTGAATTACAATCACTTCTTTATTCCTAAGACTTCCCAGAAGTTTGGATTCAGAATCTGCTTTTTCTCTTATGCTTAGCGTTCCGGCTTCAATATTTACAACTCCGGTATAGAGTTTTTCCTTGTTATCAGTTTTATCTGTTGATGAAGTATTTGAAGAAGATGTCGAACCCGAAGATGCAGTTGTGGAAGATGTTGTGCCCGAAGACGTCGAACCCGAAGATGAAGTTTTAGACGATGATGCCGAAGAAGCATCTGTCAGACCTGCTGCAGAAGATATAATTGAAGAAATTGACGATGAGTTTTTTATCTGTGAATACTGAGAAATATTATCAATCAGGCTTACCGACTCTGAACTCTCTGCAGTATCCGAACTAGCACTATCTGTCTCAGCAAAAACTACCGGCGCCGCATTTAAACATACAGTCAGCATAATGAATGCTAATACTGTCGAAAAAATTCTCTTAAATTCCAATATGCTGACCTCCTTAAAACTATTTAATAATACATCTAATTATATCAATTTTGTAACTTCTTGTCAACAGAAGATACTCTGCTTTTTCGGATTTTATGTCAACCAAATCACACCATAAAAATGTCAAAATCTGCTTTTATGCCTTGACTGAACACCCCTATTCTGCTATAATACATTTGAATATCCCTATAATATTCAAGTATTTTCTTATTTTAAAGGAGCTGGTTTGTTCATGGACGACGGGTGTAACAGTATGACATCTGAAGGCCGATTATGGCTCTGCAATACATTAAGTATTCAGAGCGGTAAACTATTTGATTTGGTTTCCGAAAACCTTGGAACGATATTGCTGGTACTTATATTACTTTTACTCAGTGCATATTTCTCCTCTTCGGAAACAGCTATTACGGCAATAAGCCGTGTAAGAATTAAGGCTATGGCAGACGGTGACGACAAGAAAGCCAAAATTGCCAATAGACTGATTAACAATTTTGAAAAAACATTCACAACCATTCTCGTAGGAAACAACATCGTTAATATCGCGATGGCTTCCTTTGCAACGGTGTTAGCTCTTCGTTTAGGAATCGACGAAGCTATTATGACTACAGTCATCACTGTAGCCGTTATAATTTTCGGAGAAATAATTCCCAAAGCGCTCTCCAAGCAGATTGGAGAAAAATTCACCCTTGCTATATCTCCATCGCTCAGCTTCATTTCTTTCGTGCTGACTCCCTTTTCCATAATTTTCACACTAATCTCAAAACTGATGACAAAGCTTTTCGCAAAACACGAAGAACCTTCGGTTACAGAGGATGATGTTATAGACATCATTGAAGATATGGAAGAAGAGGGTGCTCTTGATTCGGACGAAAGCCGACTTTTATATTCTGCTTTCGAGTTCGGCGATGTTTCGGTAAACGATATTTTTACCGACCGACGAGATATGATTTACATCAATATAGAGATGACCGACGAAGAGATTCTTGAAACGGTTAAAACTTCCGCATATTCAAGACTCCCTGTTTGCAAGGGCGACCTTGATAATACCGTCGGCATTCTTCACACAAGAGATTATCTCGAGAGCTACATTGGCGGAAATACTCCTGATATATGGGAGCTTATGATGGAGCCGTATTTCACCTCTCCTGAGACTAGAATTGAAGATTTGCTTTCCTCGATGAAACGTCTTAAAAAATCTCTTGCACTTGTCCGTTCTCGTTCGGGACGAGTTCTCGGTGTCGTAACCCTTGAGGATATGCTCGAAGAGCTTGTTGGAGAAATTTGGGACGAAAACGACAAGATTGAAGAAAAGTTCCGTGAAATCGACGAGAACACATTTGAAATCAGCGCAGACCTTTCGGTTGTATCCGCATTTGAAATGATGGACTACGATGATTATGACCGCGATGAATGTGGACACTATACCCTACGCAAATGGGTAGGTCGTATGCTGAAAAGAGTTCCTGCTCAAAATACCGAGTTTTCCTACAGAAGACTTGATATTAAAGTTAATAAGGTTTTCAGAGGCCGCCTCATATCACTGATTTTCACGGTGAATGAACCCGAGATTTCGGAAGAACAAGAGGAGGTCGATGAATAATGACAACAGAGATTATAATTATAGGAATCTGTCTCTTGTTCTCTGCATTTTTCTCTTCAGCTGAAATCGCCTATAATATGGCAAGTGAATCAAGGCTTGAAAAGAAGGCAGAGGAAGAAGGAAAGCTTTTCTACAGACTTGCCTACAAAATTAAAGATAACTATAATTTCACTATCACTTCAATACTTATCGGAAACAATATAGCCAACAACATTCTAACCGTTGTTGCGACATCACTTGTAATAAAACTGTTTGCTGATATGTCCGATAATCTCGCCGCAACGCTTACAACACTTGTGGTAACAGTTATTCTTCTGATTTTTGGAGAACTCGGACCGAAATCAATTGCCTCTTCACGCGGAGAAGGTATTGCATACGCTTTCTCAATCCCGCTTTTCTGCATAATGATTATTCTCTCCCCTGTAGCGTGGATTGCGAATCAGATTATAAAACTGATAGCGTTGCCCTTCAAAAAGGCTGAAACTCCTGCTGTTACTACCGATGAGCTGGCTTCGATAATCGAAACTGGCGAAGAAGAAGGCGGTATTGGAGAAGATAAGAGTGAGCTTTTGCAGTCGGCTATTGACTTCAACGAAACCTCGGTAAAGGAAATAATGATTCCCCGAGTTGATATGATTGCAGTCGATATCGAAGACGGCATTGATGCTGTGCTTGAAGCTGCTGCGCTTCATAATTTCTCAAGAATTCCGATTTACGAAAACACTATCGACAACATTATCGGAATACTGGTCGTTCAGAAGCTTTACAGAAGATTAGTCGACAGCAAAAAAGAAGATATTGACCTTCGTTCCCTGCTTGTAGAGCCTTATTTCATTCATATGACCGTAAAGCTTGACGATGCTCTCGATGTTCTGAGAGAGGAACGCACTCACTTGATGGTCGTGCTTGATGAATTCGGCGGAACTGCGGGAATAGTTTCAATGGAAGATATTCTTGAAGAGCTTGTCGGAGAAATCTGGGACGAGGACGAAGAAGCCGAAACCGATATTTTAGAGGTCAGTGATGACAACTACACGGTCGAAGGCGATATGAATGTTTTCGATTTCTTTGAAGCAATAGAAGTCGATACAAATGATTTTGAAAGCGAATATACAACAGTTGGCGGTTGGGCAATCGAAATGCTCGAGGGCTTCCCCGAGGTCGATGCTTCCTTCGATTACAAAAATATATCCGTCACAATAAAGTCAATCGAAGACCACCGAATAACAAAGCTTTCTGCTGTTGTTCGTGAACTTCCTGATGAGGACGAAGATGAAGATTAATTCTTAATAATAAGCTAAAGAGCAGATGCGAAATTGCATCTGCTCTTCTTTTTTATACCTTTACACCATTTTTAACAGTGTAATATTTGCCGCTGTAAAGAACCTTTCCGCTATAGGAGAAATTAATCTTACCATCAGCAACATAATACCAAGAACCATTATATTTATAAAGACCCTTGTATGTAAAGTTAACCTTGCTACCCTGTACTAAGTACCAGCTGCCGTTATACTTGACTAAATTGTTATAACTTGCAGGCATCTTGCCGTTTTGTACATAGTACCAACTGCCGCTATGCTTTACAAGACCTGTATAGCTTGCAGGCATCTTACCGTTTTGTACATAGTACCAACTGCCGCTGTGCTTTACAAGACCTGTATAGCTTGCTGGCATCTTGCCGTTTTGTATATAGTACCAAGGGCCTGCATGCTTAACAAGGCCGG
>JAZONJ010000025.1:0-6086 GCA_045654425.1 Acutalibacteraceae bacterium | reverse complement strand
GTCTTTTTCTATGTTTACCTTGAAAGTTACTGTTTCCTGTTCTTTATCCCAGACGATACCCGAATAGGTTTTACCGTCTACTCTAAGTTCGTTTGAAAACTCATCTGAAACAACCGCTTTTGAAAGATCAAACTGAATTTTCTCTCCAACATAGTCCGAAAAACCGTTTTCCTTATAGCCTTTTAAAGCCTCGGAATAAAAGCCTTCGGCAAAAACCTCAACATGAGGAGCATCAGACTCGGTCGTTTTTTTCTCATTACAGCCGCAAAGAGAGAAAGAGAAAACTAATACTGCCGACAGAAATACTGCTGTCAGTTTTATCGGTAAGCTACTTTTTTTCATATCTCTCTTCCTTTCTGTAATTTATTCGGTTTCTGTCTCTTCGCCTGTTTTTTCTTTCTTCTTAAGCTTCAATATAATAAATACTGCAAGAAGAATTATCGCTACCGCATCAAGAGCGGCAGATGCGAAAAATATAATTTTGTAAAGACTGTCATCCTCTTTCGGCTTTTCTTCGTCTTTTTTATCCGAAGAATCCTTATCAGAGGAATCGGTTTTATCGTCGTTATCTGTTGCGGGAGCATCTACCTCATATTTGAAAAGCTCTGTTCCCGTTTTAAAACGGAAGGTATCGTTAGGAGCGTAGTAATAATTCCAACCGTTATCTCCCTGAGTATCGGAAAATCCGTCAGCCGCTCCTGTTACGGGTACGCTCGGACTCTCGCCGACAGGTGTTTCAAAAATCTGAAAATGTGTATACGCGTAAGCGAAATCAATATCCTTCGAGCCTTTGAAAATAATATAAACCTTTTCGCCTTCAGTTACGTCAAAAGAAACATTTATAAGCAGCGGCTTATCGGGCTTGAGTTCAGCCGCCGAGAATTTATAAAATCCTGCGCGGTCTTCAGGGAAGACTATCTGTCCCTTACTGTTACAGATAACAAACTCAAGATTTTTAAGGGTTGTATTTGCACCGAGGAATTCGGGAATTTCGGACGAGAAGTTTCCGTAAACCGAAAGTGAGCAATCCGACTCTGCGGTATATGAACGAATCATCGAATAGTTCTTGGTGGATACCTGAGCATTCTCCATAACGAGAGCCATATATCCGTCTGAAGCGGGGTCATCCCAAGCGTTTGCATACCACATCCATTTTTCTTCATCGAATTTCTCGAGTCTGACAGGGTCAAATACGATATCCTTAAAGCCCGGCGCATCCTCTTCTATATAGGAAGGATTTTTATAACTGCTGCCGAGCATGTGCTCATAAATATCCTCTGCTGTGGCAAACATAGCTGTAAGTTCATTCTGCTTTTTACCGCCTGCAGTAAGGGTTATTTCTGTCTCGGCAGAACCGCTTACCTTTACAGGCAGAAATACAAAAAGATATTCGTCTGCGCGGTATGCGTTTATCTCTCCGCTGACAGTTACCTTTCCGTCTGCTGCGGTAAGTTTCTTATATTCAGCCTTCGTTGACGGATAAGCAAAGCTGAAGGTTGATTTTTTAACAACCGCAAAGCCTATCTCTGCGCCGTCGGTTTTAACCTCTGCACTCATTGAGAATGAGAACTTTCCGTTTTTGTCGGCTTTATAGGAAAGAGCCGCGCCATAATTTTCGGTTATGGTAACAGAATTATCTGTGAATTTAGTGTTATAACTCTTTATTGCCGAGTCGGTTACTGCTTCAGGTGACAAATACCAGGCGTTGTTTCTTTCATCGTGGTATTTTGAAGATGCGAAAATATCCTTAGCGGGCTGCACGGGTTTCTTGAAGGTATCGTTTGAAGCGTAATAATATCTCCAACCGTTTTTGCCCTGAGTTCCCGAATAGCCCTCATGGGTATTGGCGACCTTCTTATCATCTATTGATACATTCATTATTACCTGTACCGACGGACGAGCGTTCTCGGTCATATTCTTGGTAATAAAGAGTATTTCGTCTCCTGCTTTGGCTTCGAACTTGCCCGAAAGAGCCGTTGGGGTCGTGCGGTTTTCTTCAGTATTTTTGAAAACCTTGAAATCTGCCGAATCGGTAGGATATAGAATAGTGTTGCTATTCTTTTCGATAACCATAAAACCGATGGTATCGGCGCCTTCCTCACAGTTCATATAAGCATTTATGTCAAGAAGCACGGTTCCTGAGAATGAAACTACTCCATCCTTCTCTACCTTGTAGCCTCTTGCAGTCATATATCCGGGCGCAGGCGGCTGCGTATGGGTTCCTACCGCCATATTATAGAAAACAGATGTGGTATCGCTCTTACCTGCTTTATTTACCCACCACCAGTTTTCTTCGAAATTTTTAAGTTCAACAAAACCGTCGGTTTGCTCGGATGCAGCACCTTCGGGAATCTTAGGCAACTGAAAACCGTTTTCCGAAACCGAATAATATCTCCAACCATTGTTTCCCTGAGTGTCGGAAAATCCGTCATAGTTAGAAGCGACAACAGCACCGTCGAGCTTAATTTCGGCAATAATCTGTAAAGAACAGGGTGCAGATAATTCGTTTCTTACTATAAATACAATTTCGTCGCCCGTTTTTGCGTTAAACGAGCCCGAAACAGAAGTATTTACCTGTTGATTCAGCTCGGTGTTTTTAATGCTGTAAAATTCAGATTTTGAAGAAGGATAAAGTATTGTATTGCTCTTTTTATCAAGAACTATAAATCCAAAAGCATTCTTGTCTAGAGAGCCCGACGGCATAGACTCGGCATCAATCATAAGATCAACCGAAAAGCTGTATTCTCCGCTCTTTTCGGCGGTATATCCCATAGCCGCCATATTATCTGAAGATGGGGTCATTTTGAAGGATTCTACCGAAACACCCGAACCCGACCACACACCGTCGGAATATGAAGAAAGTTCATTATATGTATTACCTGCGGCCAAAGCAAAAAGACCGTTCGGCAAAAGCGCCGCAACAAGCAAAGCCACAATTATCAGGCTTATTATTTTCTTCATATCTGCCACTCCTTTTTACAGTTGAAAGTCGCCGCTTCAAGCTTAATATTTTTCATAAAAATACCACACCGTAACCCTTCAGTCCATAGATTATCGTTCACTCTTTTTAAACAATTGTTTTACGGGCAGAATATGGTAAAAATGTACAAAAAGATAGACTTCCCCTCATAATTATAGGTTAACATTTACTCATTTTCCTTTCAATGCAAAATCGTTCTCCGTTTTTGTAATATTGTTCATTAAATATTTTTTTATAATTGACTGATTGCTAAAATTATGATATTTTGAAAGTGCAGACAT
Organism: Acutalibacteraceae bacterium; assembly: GCA_045654425.1. GTDB lineage: Bacteria > Bacillota > Clostridia > Oscillospirales > Acutalibacteraceae > SFWF01. Next base: position 2,825 of record JAZONJ010000025.1, on the reverse strand, counting down.
TTTGTAGTATAATTCTATTAAATAATTGGTTTTTGAGGGTTTGAATATTTTATGGCAAGATATGTAGAATACGAAGCATTTAAACTTAAACCTATACTCAATGTTTCGGACATTTATACAATGTTTTACTACGAGTTCCAAAGCGATTACACCATTGAGAGTGAGATTCTAGATTTTTGGCAACTTATTTATGTAGATAAAGGTAAATGCATAATCAAAAACAATGACAGAGAGATTTCTATGGATGAGGGAAATATCTTTTTCCATCGTCCGGGTACAAGCCGCAGTGTTATGGGAAACGGAACCGATAACTTTAATGTTCTTATCCTTTCCTTTGGCTGCACTTCCAAGGCTATGGAAGTTTTACCATACGACTGTGTGCAGGTTCCTACCATTTTAAAATCTACCCTTTCGAAAATAATCAGAGAATGCAGAAATGCTTTTTATCTTCCTATAATCGATAAGGATGTACTTGAAATTCAGGCGAAACCGACCACTCTTATCGGCTCGCGTCAGCTTATCAAGATATATCTTGAGGAACTTCTTATACTCATTATGAGAAAAGAGTATAAAAAGAGTGAAACCGATGTGCTTTCTCTTCTAACGGCAAAAGAGTTCGATCAGGATAATATTGCCGCCTCTATTGAAAGCTATTTAAAAGAAAATCTCGACAAAAAACTGACCATTGCAAATATATGCAAAGCATTCAACTACAATAAAACATATATTTGCACCAACTTCAAAAAAACTACCGGATATTCAATTATTGAGTATCTAAACCGCGCAAAGATTGAACGTGCAAAGGATATGATACGAGAGGACAGCTATTCCCTTTCGGAAATCTCCGAAACCCTCGGATTTTCAAGTCCGGGCTATTTCAGTAAAATATTCAAGAAGATAACCGGTCTTTCTCCCCTTGAGTACAAGAGAAATCTCCGAAATCTTCTCGGATACGATATTAAATAATTTTTACGGGAGGTAAATTTATTATGAAACTTGTCAAAGATAAAAAACTCGTTGTAGGTGCCGATTTCGCAGGCTACCCCCTCAAGGAAGCCGTTGTTGCTCACCTTCGTTCAAAGGGTTGGGAAATAACCGATATGGGCGTAAAGGCTGACAGCGATCCTAACGATACCGACCTTATGTTCCACAGAGTAGGTCTCAGAGTCGGCTCAATGATTTCTGAGGGAGAATTTGAAAGAGCTCTCCTCTTCTGCGGTACAGGTATGGGTATACATATCGCGGCAAGCAAATGCCCCCATGTTCACGCAGGCGTTGTTGAAAGTGTTCCTGCCGCTCTCAGAGCAATTACCGGTAACGGAGTAAACGTTCTTGCAATGGGGGCTTTCTATGTTGCACCCGCAATGGGAATCGATATTGCCGAGGCATATCTTAACGCTGAACTCGGTTCAGGTTATGAATGGTGGCACAACTTCTACGAGTTCCACAAGCTTGCTATTGATGAGCTTGAAGCATTCGATTACGAAGCTTACAAAGCAAACGGCTTCAAGGTTGACAAGCTCGGTGATTTCGACCTTAAGCTCGAAAGAAAGCCTGACTAATATATACAAAAAGTCCTCATTTAGATAATGAGGACTTGCATTTTACAGAGGTGATAATATTATGAAATACATGGAAATAAGAGAGCAGATATGTGACGTTTGCCATAAGATGTGGCAGCTCGGCTGGGTTGCGGCAAATGACGGAAACGTCTCTGTAAAGCTTCCCGACGGAACCTTTATGGCAACCCCGACAGGAATCAGCAAAAGCTTTATAACCCCCGAAAAGCTCGTTATCATCAACGATAAGGGCGAGGTTTTAGAGGGTGCACCCTACAAGCCTTCAAGTGAAATAAAAATGCATCTTCGTTGTTATCAGGAACGTGAGGATGTCGGAGCTGTTGTTCACGCTCATCCTCCAACTGCTACTGGCTATGCTGTTGCAGGACTTAGTCTCGACCAATATTCGATGATTGAGACAGTTATCGCAATTGGTTCTATTCCGCTGACACCTTACGGCACACCCTCAACAAACGAGGTTCCCGAAGCAATCACTCCTTATCTCAAGGAGCATGACGTTATGCTTCTTCAGAACCACGGCGCTCTGACTGTTGGCTGTGACCTTATTACCGCTTATTACAGAATGGAAACTCTCGAGTTGTTTGCAAAGATTTCTCTTACCGCTCATCTTCTCGGCGGTGCAAAGGAAATTCCGAAACCCCAGATTGATAAGCTTTTATATCTTCGTGAAAACTACTACGGTGTAACCGGAAAACACCCCGGTTATAAGCACTATAACGATAAAGAATAGCAAAAAGAAGGCGATTATTCGCCATCTTTTTTACACTGTGTTCCGTCGTGTTTGATTTCGTAATTCTCTTTATAGATTAAATCCTCAATAAATACGAATTCATAGCCCTCATCTTTAAGTGTTTTAAGGATATTCGTTAATGCCGCAGGGGTGTGTGTAGCATTGTTATGGAAAAGGACAATCGAGCCGTTTTTAACCTTGCTCGTTACCCTTTTATAAATACTGTCAGGCGTTGCATTATCCTTCCAGTCTAAGCTATCACCACACGCAACGGTTTAAAAGACAATATTTAAGCATATAATACATATCACAACCGCTTGTTTGTGAAGTAACAGTTTTATTTTTCTTTGTTTTCGGTTGTTTCTTCAGAGCTGCTTACATCCGACTCTTCTGCTGAAGAAACACCTTCGCTTGTATCTCCAGAACTGCTTACATCCGACTCTTCTGCTGAAGAAACACCTTCGCTTGTATGTTCAGAACTGCTTACAGCCGACTCTTCTGCAGAAGATACGCCT
>JAZONJ010000024.1:0-3272 GCA_045654425.1 Acutalibacteraceae bacterium | reverse complement strand
ACTACATTCGGAAGATAGTTTGAATAAACATATCCGATAAAGGAAGCGCAGACCATATCGTTTTTATTGAAGAATTCGAGGTCGGGCTTGCCGTTTTTGTCGGTTTCGTAGCCGCTTGTTCCACCGTCATAGTCATAACTGATTTTAGAAAGCCAGTTATAAGGACCGCTTGACTTATGGAAACGCTTTTTCTGAGCCGAGAGAATATACTGCCACATAAGGCCGTCTTTTCTCTGTTTTTCGACATTATAACCTGTATAGATAAGGGAATCCATAAAGATATTGTCTTCCATATCCATAGGAGTCTTATAATCCTGTTTGGTACCGTTTTTATTATAAAGAGTGCCGTTGGGAGCCTTTATGTTAACGATAGGAGCAGGGGTGACGCCCGAGTTTTGAGGTGCGGTAATACCGGTTACAGGCTGGACGGGTTTTGACGATGACGCGCTTGAAGAAGTCGGTCTTGAAGAGGGTGCCTCGCTTGAAGAGGGGGTGCTTGACGACTCCTCAGAAGACGATTCTTCGCTCGAAGACTCTTCGGAAGAAGACGGTGTGCTCGAAGATTCCTCACTTGATGATTCTTCACTAGACGATTCAATCGAAGAAACATCAACGGGTATTTCGTCGATGTCTTTACCACAAGCTGAGAGCAAGCCGAATACTAAAACTATGGATAAAATCAAAGCTAAAACTTTCGTATAGTTTAAAATTCCTTTCATATAAACCTCCGAATTTAGATTTACAACTCAAAGTATATTATGGCAGGTGGGAAAAGTCAAGGGTAATAATACCCAATAAGCAGGGCTTAAATATTCAGTTTGTTCATATTTTAATTAAATTTATGTGGTAAAATCTTAAAAAGTATGATATTATTATAAAAGTTATTATTCTAAAGGAGTACAAATATGGCTGAATATGTATTATCTGCCGCAAAAGGCTCAAAAAGAGCAATGTCGGCACTTTATGAATTAAATAAAAAGAGTGTTTTTGCTTTTGCATCTGTTCTTCTCGGAGACGATGCCAAGGCTCTTGATATATCAAAAGAGGTTATAAACCGTAGCTGGGACCGTATTATAGTAAAGGATATAAAGACAGACAAAGGCTTCGAAAGATATCTCAAGTGTGAGGTTGCAAGGCTTGCCGCGGCTGAGATTTTCGGTTCTGATATAAAGAATTTCAGAATTGCAAAGGTTGATTCGAAATCTGCCGAAATACCTGAACAGAGTGAGTTTTCAGGAGATGCAGAAAACGGAGTAAAGCTCTTTGACGCTATACTTTCCGAGTGCGATAAGTATAATCGTTTCGTCTTTTTGCTTAAAAATGCAGGCGGCCTCAGCTTTGTTTATATCGGCCAGGTAATTGCTCAGCGTGAAACCGTTGCAAGATATTTTTATGAAAATGCAGTGGCTGAACTCGCGGAAAAAGAGGCTGATATTTCGGATGTCCGCTCAATGTATGAAAAATATACCGAGAGAGTGTCTGTTCCGACAGAGCTTTATGAAAGCTGTACTTCTGCAATAAAATCGAGAGCACGTTTTGAGCTTCCCGACAAAAAGGTAATAATCGCAGTAACAAGTGTTGTTTGCGCGCTTTTCCTTTCGGTAATGGCTTTTGTTATTTTGAAAGCCTCGTTTGACAGAGCAGCAGAAAAGGATAAAAACTCAAGCGGAGATTATACCAATACTACAAATACCGCTTCGGGTGATACTTCTAACAATCAGGCGGCTGTTAATAAGTATACAGGCTATGTACCGCCCGAGATAGACAAGGAAAAGAGCTATACTGCCGAAATCAAGATTAAAGACTACGGCACAGTTAAGGCCGAGCTTTACCCCAAGGATGCTCCGATGACGGTTGCAAACTTTGTTGACCTTGCAAATAAGGGATTTTACAACGGACTTACCTTCCATAGAATCATTGACGGATTTATGATGCAGGGCGGCGACCCGAAAGGCAACGGAACCGGCGGCTCTGAAAATGAGATTTTCGGTGAGTTTGAGTCAAACGGCTTTGTAAATAACATTAAGCACGAAAAAGGTGTGCTTTCGATGGCTCGAAGCGGCAACCCCAACAGCGCTTCTTCTCAGTTCTTTATTATGCACGAAAAGGCCGCCCATCTTGACGGCGACTATGCTGCATTCGGTAAGGTAACAGAGGGACTTGATATTGTCGATAAGGTCTGCAAGGATGCAAAACCGACCGACTCTAACGGAACAATCTCCGCAGCCGCACAGCCGATAATCGAAAGCGTGACTATTACGGTTAAGTAATTAAATTCGTCCAAAGGACACATTAATTATGCATTCAATAAAAGGCAGGTGACCGAATTGGATTATTTTCTCAGAAGATGCTGGAAAGAGATAGATATTGATGCTCTTTGTAAAAACTTTGACATTATAAAAGAAAAAACGGGAGCGAAAATTTCTGCTGTAGTAAAGGCGGACGGATACGGTCACGGAGCCGTTACTGTGGCAAAAGTACTCGAGGAAAAGGGAGCCGAATCCTTTGCTGTCTCAAACATCGAAGAGGCTGAGGAACTGAGAGCGGCAGGCATAAATTTGCCGATACTTATACTCGGATATACCCCTGAAATCTACGCAAAAGCACTCTCACAGCAGAACTTTATCCAATGTGTATATTCTCTTGATTATGCGAAAAATCTGAGCCTTGAAGCAAAAAAAGCCGATGTGACGGTCGAGGCTCATCTGAAGCTTGATACGGGAATGTGCAGGCTAGGATTTAATTTCAGAAATTCCGATTTTTGCGGAATAGAAGAGGTGAGAGAGGCACTTTCTCTTTCAAATCTTAATATAAGCGGTGTTTTTACTCACTTTTCTTCGGCAGACGGCGACGAGCCTGATGATGAAACCTTTACAAAAGAGCAATATGACCGCTTCCATAATGTGCTAGACACCTTAGAGAAAGATGGCTACACCTTTAAAACAAAGCATTGCTGCAATTCGGCGGCAACCTTGCTCGGAATATGTGACGAGGGCGAAACGGTCAGAGCGGGAATAATCCTTTACGGTCTTGCTCCGTCCGCTGCGGTGCCGCTGCCCGACGGTATGAAGCCCGTAATGAGCCTTTATTCTGTTGTCTCAATGGTTAAAACAGTCGAAGCGGACAGTTCTGTCAGCTACGGCAGGACCTACAAAACCGAGACTCCTCGTAAAATCGCGACTGTTTCGGCAGGCTATGCCGATGGAGTGCCGAGACTTCTTTCAAATCGAGGAAGGGTTATTATAAATGGTAAAAGTGCAAAAATCGTCGGC
>JAZONJ010000023.1:0-11405 GCA_045654425.1 Acutalibacteraceae bacterium | reverse complement strand
AGAAGTATAAAACATACGTCTTGTCGCACAAAAAACAAATTCTACATAAAATTTACTCAATCAATAATTGCTCTACTGCTAAAAGACGGATTCAACATCTGTTTTTTTAAATCATCGTATCGTAATTATAATGTCCGAAGGACACCATAATTTTGCGTTTTGCGCTTTGCATTTTGCATTTTAAAGAAATCCTCGGATATCCTGAGCGAGTTTTTCCTCTAGCTTTATCAGCTTCTTTGTAATGTCCTTTGAAAACTCGTCTGCGGCGGCGTATTCGTTGAGATATTTCGAAAGGGATTTTACTCCCATATTACAGCCGTCGGTCATAAGGTCGGCAATGGTATTGTCCGACTCTTTCATCGCAAGCTTCATATTTGTTTTCATCCAGCTCATACCCTTTGCTATCGGGTTGGGCTCTTTACCGTCATCGTGGAAGCGGTCGAGCTGTTCTTGGAGTTCACTGTCGAGTTTTGCGTGCTCTTCTTTACATTTTGTAAGCAGTTTTTCAAGCTCTGCAGAATCAATGTAAGGCAGTACGTCTTCAATTGACGAAACACCCATTTTAATGCCTGCGTCACACTCTCTGAGAAGCTTTATAGTATCTTGTTCTATCATAAAATTCACCTCATAAAAAGTCTCTGCGGTAATTGTTGAATTATACCCTTTATTTTGATATAATTATTTAAAAAAGAGGGGGCTTTTTATGAAACTTCTATTCAAACAAAAATTTTTCTCGTGGCTTGACAGCTATGAGGTTTTTGACGTTGCCGGAGATACCGTTTACACCGTAAAAGGTCAGCTTTCATGGGGTCTCTGTCTTAAAATATTCGACAAATACGGTGAAGAGCTCGGAACGGTAAAGCAGAAGATATTTACATGGCTTCCGAAATTCGAAATATATTTTAAAGATAGCTATATCGGATGTATTTCCAGGGAATTTACCTTTCTGAGACCGAAATATAATATTGATTACAAAGGTTGGCATGTTGAGGGAAATTTCTTTGAGTGGGATTATACCATTCGTGATAATGTCGGCAATAATGTAGCTGTTGTAACCAAGGAGCTTTTCAACTGGACCGATACATATTCGATAGATGTTGCAAATCCGAACGATGCTCTCACGGCTTTAATGCTTGTAATCGCGATAGATGCTGAAAAATGCTCGCGAGATAACTGATTTTGATTAAATATTGTAAGAAAATTACCCTTTATTGAATTGACTTCGATTTTTAGAACAGATATTATAAAAGAAAAATAGCAGAGGACTGATTTTTTGAAGAAGATTGAGCTTAAAAATATTCAGAATCTGGCAACAGAGTTTAATGCGGCCGTCTTTGATGATGCCGAAATTGTCATTGAAAAGGGAGAGTATCATATCTATCTCGGCGATACTTCTCGCCGTAATTTTAAAATCACAAATTCTCTGCCTCAGTATCAGTGTGATCAGTTTGGCGTGACTTATGATAAAGACATCGCGCTGCTTGTCGAGGGTAAGAAAAACGTTACGGTTGACGGCGGCGGTTCAAAGATAATCTGTCACGGAAAAATGATTCCTTTTTATGCATATGAAAGTGAAAACGTTACACTTAAAAATATTACAATAGATTATGCCGACCCGACCGTTACCGAAATGACGGTTGTAGAAAAGGGTAAGGGTTATTACATAGTAAAGGTTCATCCCGACTCTAAATATAAAATTGACGAAACAGGTCATCTGACCTGGTGCGGAGAGGGCTTTGAGTTTCAGGAAACCGCTCACAACTGCGGTAAGTACTGGCCCGACCTTGAGATTGTCAGAAGATATCATCCGAGTATGATGAAGGATACAACCTCCCGTTACGAAGAACTTGGAAACGGACTTTTAAAGCTCACGTCCGAGCTCGGTGACGACCCCTATAAGCTCGAGGTCGGAATGATGGTACAACAGAGAGACGGAATTCGTGACGAGTGCGGTCTGCTTTTTGACGCTTGCAAAAACGCTGCCCTTGAGGACGTTCACATGCAGTTTATGCACGGACTCGGTCTCGTTTTTCAGCGTACCGACGGCGTAACTGTTAAGAACTGTTCTTGTGCTCCCGACCCCGAATCGGGCAGAAAGTGTTCCTCCTTTGCCGACTGTTGTCAGATTTCTAACTGTCGCGGTCAGGTTTCTGTTACCGACTGCCTTTTCTCGGGTGCACACGATGATGCGATAAACGTTCACGGAACCTATCTTAAGATTGTCGAGAGTGAGGGCGATACTATTATCGCGCGTTATATTCAGCCCGATACAACAGGCTTTAATTTCTTCAATATCGGAGATACTGTTGAGGTCTGCGACCCCGAATTTATGCTTATGGAAGATAGAGCAGTTGTAGTATCTTCCGAAATGCTGAATGAATTTGACATTAGGATAACCTTTGACAAATCTGCCGAGAAATTTAAAGAGGGCTTTGTTATTGAGAATATATCGGCGAGCCCTGATGTTTATATCGCAGGCTGTACCGTAAAGCTTATTCCGACTAGAGGCTTCTTAGTCTCGACCCGCGGTCACGTGCTTGTTGAAAACAACGAGTTTTACGGACTTTGTCGCGCCGCTGTCTTTGTTGCAAACGATGCTGCTATTTGGTATGAAACAGGACCTGTTGAGGATATTACCATCCGAAACAACCGAATTTATAACCAGACCGAGCAGCCGATTTTCCGCTTCCAGCCCGAAAATAAGCAGTTCAGAGAGGGCGAGTTTGTTCATAAGAATATTCTTATTGAAAACAACGAGGCATTTGGCGAGGAGCCGGTTGCTTGGCTTTGGGCAAAGAGTACTGACAATATAGTTATGAGAGGCAATAAAGCGAATTTTGAGCCTTCGGAAAACACACTTATAGAGTGCGGAAAAGTTGTTATAGAATAAGGTGATTTTATGAAAATTATAGAACTTAAAAATATAAAAAATGTTATCGGAGAGGTCAATGCTGTAATCAATAACGATACAACCATTGTTATCGAAAAAGGCGAATACCATATTTATCCTGAGGATACTGTTCTTCGCACCTTTAAAATCACAAACTCTATGTCCGAGCAGAAGGCGGTAAAATACGGCGGAGTTTATGAAAAGAACATCGGAATCACGATAGACGGCAAGAAAAACGTTGTAATCGACGGCAACGGTTCAAAGCTTATCACCCACTGTAAAATTATTCCTTTTTGTGCCTTCGAGAGCGAAAATGTTACCTTTAAAAACTTCTCTTTCGATTACGCGACTCCTACTCAGTCGGAGCTCGAGTGCATTGAGGTTGGCGAGGGATATTTTGATTTTAAGGTTCATCCCGATGTAAAATACCGCATTGACGATGAAGGTAAAATCACTTGGTACGGAGATAATTTCGAATTTTATCCCGTTGACCACTACTGCCAGAGATACCTTCCCGAAAAAGAGGTAATCGTAAGCCAGTGGGAAGGTCCGATGAAGGATGAAACGGCAATATATGAGGATTTGGGTAACAATATTCTCAGAATCCATACCACAGCCGGACTTCCGAATTTTGAGTTTATACAGCATCCCCACGAGAATCAATATTCTGTGGCAGTAGGAGAGCATTTACAGCTCAGAGACGGTATTCGCGACCGCTGCGGAAGTTTCTTTGACCGCTGTAAAAATGCAACCTTTGAAAATATGAATATGCATTATATGCACGGACTCGGAATAGTTGCACAGCGTACTGACGGATTTACTATGAACAACGTAATTTGTGCGCCCGACCCCCAAAGCGGAAGAATTATTTCCTGTTTTGCAGACGGCTGTCAGATTTCCTCATGCCGCGGCAAGGTTTCAATTACAAATTATCATATGTCGGGCTCTAATGATGATGCAATCAACATTCACGGCACATATATGAAGATAGTAAAGAGCGAGAGTAACACCATTGTTGCACGCTTTGTTCAGCCCGATACATATAATTACAATATTTTCGAGGATGGAGACATAGTCGAGGTCTGCAATCCCGAATATATGCTTTATGAGGACAGAGCGACTGTTGTTTCAAGCAAATTAATTAACCCCTATGACATCGAAATTGTTCTCGATAAGCCTGCAGATAAATTCTTAGAGGGCTTTGTAATAGAAAATGTATCGGCAAGTCCTGATGTTTATATCGCAAACTGTACTGTTCGCCGTTGTCCGACCCGAGGCTTCCTTGTTTCGACAAGAGGTAAGGTACTTATCGAAAATAATGAGTTTTATGACCTGCACCGTGCGGCAGTGCTCGTCGCAAACGATGCTCTTCAGTGGTATGAAACAGGACCTGTATGCGATATTACGGTAAGAAATAACCGTATATTTAATCAGGAGGATAAACCGATTTTCCGAATTCAGCCCGAGAATACAAAGTTCAAAGAAAATGAGTTTGTTCACAACAATATTACCTTTGAAAACAATGTTGCCGAGGGCACAGAGAGGGTTGCCTGGATATATGCGAAAAGCACCGATAATTTAACCCTTCGTGGAAACAAAGCTGATTTCGAACCTTTGCCGAGTGAGTTTGACCATTGCGGAAAGGTAACGGTTGAATAATGAGAATTTTCAAAAACATAATCGCCTGTGTTTTATGCATCTCTATTATTTTCTGTGTCAGCGGTTGCAAGTTTGATATAGTTTATCTTATAGACAGCAAAGCTGCTGAGAAAGAAGAGGCTGAGCCGAAAATAGCTTTTGGCGAAGTGATTTCCGAGAACTATAACGGAATAAAAGAGATAGTGACCTGCGATGAATTTCAGTCTAAAGAGATAAATTACTCTATTTACAGAAGCGATTTTCATTATTCAAAGCTTAGTGAAGATGAAAAGTTTTTATATCGCTGCTTTGAGTATGCGCTCGAAAACGGTTATCCTTGTATTTATGTTGATGACCTTATAACTCCAAATGCCGATGATTTTGGAAAAATACTCAGTTTTCTCGCATTAGATTCGCCTTTGCTTGAACAAAATCTTGTTTATGAAACAGGAACCTTTACAACCTATTATGAAATAGGTCTTTCGCGTCAGGCAAAGCTTGACGGAGTATATCTGTATATCGAGAACAGTAATCCTGCGTTGTGGGATGGTAAGCTTAAGGCGATAAACCGCGCTAAACAAATAGTCAGCTCGATGCCCGAGGGTCTGACCGAAGTGGAAAAGGCGAAATATCTTCATCGCTACACCGTAGAAAATGTAAAGTATCATGATTATAATTCGTCGGAGGGCTTGTGGCAGTATCTTCACGATGCAGTTGTAGACGGTAAGTCTAACTGCGACGGAAGTGCGAATATGCTGTCATTGCTTTTGAATATAGCAGGTATTGAGTGCTATGAAAAAATGCATACGAATAATATTGTTGGCCATACCTGGAATATGATTCGACTTGACGGCGTATGGTATAATATTGATGCTACAGCACAGGATAAATATCAGACCGAGGATATATCGTTTTATATTAAAAGGAATTTTGCTTTTGCTGATAGTATACAGAGGTATGTTCCAAATTATAACGAAATATATCCGGCCGTTAACGAGGGTCTTGGAATTAAGGTCAATATCCATATCGAAAGCATAGATAAAGATAGTTTTTTATATCTGGTGAAGTCTGCTTTCGACGAAAACGGAGAAAATTGCGCATTAGTGCTTGTTGACGACTATACTGAAGTCGAAGCAACAGAGGCTATGCAAAGGCTTGCAGATTTTCTCAAAACTAAGGTTTATTGGTATAGTTATGAGGTTGTCGGCAATAAGACTGTAATGGCAGTATATCATTAAATTAAATCCCTGATATCTCAATATCAGGGATTTTTTGTGCAAACTTGATAAAAATCTGAGATAAATTTATAACGACGTTTTAGAAAAGTGACAAAAGATGCTTGAAAACGACGCTAATTTTTGGTAAAATATATTTTAGTATATTATGCATTGATATAATATTATTAATTTGGAGATGAGCAATTTGAAAAAACCAGAATGTATAGCAATGCTACTCGCAGGAGGACAGGGAAGCCGACTCGGTGTTCTGACCCGAAAGATTGCAAAGCCTGCGGTTCCATATGGAGGAAAGTATAGAATTATAGATTTCCCTCTTTCCAATTGTACAAATTCAGGTATAGATACAGTCGGAATACTGACCCAGTATCAACCGCTTGAGCTTGCCGATTATGTCGGAAGCGGTAAGGCTTGGGACCTTGACCGTCTTGCAGGTGGAGTTCATATTCTTCCGCCTTATCAGTCTACCGATGGAGCAGGCTGGTACAAGGGAACAGCAAATGCTATATACCAGAATATACAGTTCATTGAAAGATATGACCCCGAGTATGTCCTGATACTTTCGGGCGACCATATCTATAAAATGGATTATGCTAAAATGATTGAATATCATAAGGATACAGGTGCCGATTGTACCATTTCGGTTATGGAGGTTCCGATGGATGAGGCTTCCAGATTCGGCATAATGAATGCAAAATCCAATGGTGTCATTTATGAATTTGAAGAGAAACCGAAGAATCCGAAGAGCAATCTTGCTTCTATGGGTATATATGTTTTCACATGGGAGAAGCTTCGCAAGTATTTGATAGAGGACGAAAATACTGAAGGTTCTTCGAACGATTTCGGAAAGAATATCATTCCGCTTATGCTTCGTGATAATCAGAAGATGATGGCTTATCGTTTTGATGGTTATTGGAAGGATGTCGGAACCATCGATTCTCTTTGGGATGCGAATCTTGATCTTCTGAACCCCAAAACCGATTTTGACCTCACTGACCCTGATTGGAAGATATATTGTAAAACCGAGGGTCTTCCTCCGCAGTATATTGCAGATACCGCTCATGTTGAAAATTCTCTTGTTACTGTCGGCTGTAATGTTTATGGCAACCTTGATTTCTCTATTCTATTTTCGGATGTAACGGTAGAAGAAGGGGCTTCTGTTGAATATTCGCTCATTATGCCGGGCGCGGTAATCAAAAAGGGAGCAAAGGTTCGTTATTCAATAATTGCCGAAAATACTGTTATTGAAGAAAATGCCGTTGTCGGCGAACAGCCCGAAACCGCATCCGATATTAATGAATGGGGTATTACTGTTGTTGGAGAAGGACTCGTAATTGGCAAGGATGCCGTTGTCGGAGCTAAAAAGATGCTCACAGAAAGCGTAGAAGAGGGAGGTAGAGCATAATGAAAAGAAATAATGTTTTAGGTATTATTTTTGCGAATTCTCACGATGCGCTGCTCAAAGAACTCACCGAAACCCGTTCTATGGCATCGGTTCCTTTTGGTGCGCGTTACAGACTTGTTGATTTTATGCTTTCCAATATGACGAATGCAGGAATCAGCGAAGTAGGTCTTATTACAAAAGCAAATTACTTCTCGCTTATGCGCCATCTCGGTAACGGAAAACCGTGGGATTTAGACCGTAAATATGGTGGACTGTCAATCTATCCGCCGTATTCATCGGGCGATGCTCAGGTTTATAAGGGAAGAGTTGAAGCGCTTTATGGAATTATGGAGTGTCTTTTGGAATCTGAACACGAATATGTGATTCTTTGCGATACCGACGTTGTTGCAAATATTGATTTCAGAAAGCTTAAGAAATTCCACAAGGAAAAGAATGCCGATATTACAGTCGTTTATGCCAAGGGTAAGAAGCCTAAGGGACAAAACGATGTTATGGATTTCAAGCTTAATAAGAGCGGAAAAATCACAGGCGTTTCCTTTGCTGACAGCGATTCTTGTAACTTTGGTCTTGATGTTATTGTTATTAAGAGAGAACTTCTTATCGACCTTGTAAACGATGCTTATAGTATGGGAATGGTAAGCTTTTCTCACGCAATAATCGATGCAAAATATAAGGAACTCGATATTTACGGTTACTGCCACGAAGGCTTCTCGGCGGTAATGGATGGAGTCAGAGGATATTTTGAGGCTAATATGGCGCTTCTCGCACCCGATGTAAGAAAAGACCTCTTTACCGGAGAAAGACCTATATTCACAAACAACAAGGACGATATGCCTGCAAAATACGGAATTGAGTCGGTTGTTTCAAATTCGATTATTGCCGACGGCTGTATAATCGAGGGTGAGGTCAGAAATTCGATTCTCTTCAGAGATGTTATCGTTGCGGCCGGCGCTGTTGTTGAAAACAGTATTTTAATGGAGGGGACGACGGTCGGTTGCGGCTGTGAACTGAATTATATGATTACCGACCGATTTGCTACCGTTACAGAAGATAAAAAGCTTGACGGAAGAGAAGGAAAGAGTATAATCGGTAAGAAAGAAACTGTATAAGGGAGTCAGAAATGAAAATTTTATATGCAACAAGTGAAGCCTATCCGTTTGCAATGTCGGGCGGTCTTGCAGATGTAGCGGGAGCTCTGCCCAAAGCGCTTCGCAAAAGACTTATAGGCTGTCGTGTGATAATGCCTTTGTACGAAACCGTACCCGAAGAGCTTCGCGCAAAAATGAATTTTATAACAAGCGTTACCGTTCCTGTTTCCTGGAGAAGACAGTACTGCGGAATATTTGAAGCGAGACACGATGGAGTAATATACTACCTTCTCGATAATCAGTATTATTTCAAAAGAGATTCACTTTACGGATTCTATGATGATGCTGAGCGTTTTGCGTTTTTCTCAAGAGCTGTTTTAGAGGTAATACCCTATATCGATTACACGCCTGATATTATTCATTGTAATGACTGGCAGACGGCTATGGTGCCTGTATATCTTGACAGATTTTATAAGCATGACCCGAAATATGCAAACATCAAAACGGTTTATACAATTCATAATATTCAGTATCAGGGAAAATACGGAAACGAGCTTATCGGCGATGTTCTCGGACTGCCTGATGAGGATGCAGGTCTTGTGACCTATGACGGCTGTGTAAATCTTATGAAAGCGGCAATTCAGTGTTCTGAAAAGGTAACGACCGTTTCTCCAACCTATGCAAAGGAGATTCTCGACCCCTATTATTCTCACGGACTTGACGGTATTTTAAAGGAATATACCTACAAGCTTTGCGGAATTGTAAACGGAATCGACACATCGGTCTATGACCCCGAAACTGACCCGAATATCTTCGCTCATTATAATAAGGATGATTTTTCTGCAAAGGGAGTAAACAAGGCGGAGCTTCAGAAAACAATGGGACTTCCCGAAAAGGCAGATACACCCGTTATAGGAATAGTTTCCCGACTTGTCGGACATAAGGGCTTTGACCTCGTGAAAAGAGTCTTCGAAGAAATGCTCGAATGGGATGTTCAGTTTGCAATACTCGGCTCGGGCGAGATGGAATTTGAGACATTTTTCTATGAAATGTCGCAGAAATATCCTGAAAAGGTTTCTTTTAAGCTTGGATTTATACCTGCTTTGGCAAGAAAGATTTACGCCGGCGCAGATATTTTCCTCATGCCTTCAAAGAGTGAGCCTTGCGGACTCGCGCAGATGATTGCTCTTCGATATGGTACTATTCCGATTGTCAGAAGAACGGGCGGTCTTAATGATACAATTTCGGATAGTGGAGACGGTAAGGGTAACGGATTCACCTTCGAGAGCTATAATGCTCACGATATGAAGGACTCGGTGGAGCGCGCTGTCAAGGGTTATGCTGACCGTGACGGTTGGAATATACTCAAAAAACGCGCTATGGACTGCGATAACAGTTGGAACACATCGGCAGGCTCATACATCGGACTTTATAAGGAGCTTTGCAGCAAATAAAAGGGGTATCATTATGTTTGATTTAATAAAGGCGGTAATTCTCGGTATTGTTGAGGGTATTACCGAATGGCTTCCCATCAGCAGTACGGGACATCTTATATTAGCTGATGAATTTTTAAAACTTGGCACAAGCGATGAGTTTAAGGAAATGTTCAATGTCGTAATACAGCTTGGAGCAATTCTTGCGGTAGTTGTGATTTATTGGCAGAAGCTCTGGCCCTTTACAACCAAGGCGAACGGCTACATAAAGAAAAAGAGTATTTCACTCTGGTCAAAGGTTATAATTGCCTGTCTTCCTGCCGCTGTTATCGGACTTGTGCTTGAAGATTGGATTGATGAGCATTTCTTTAATCCGCTGACGGTTGCTATCACTCTCGTTCTTTACGGTATATTGTTTATTGTTATTGAGAAAATGAATAAGAACAAGGAATTTGAGATAGTGAATATGAAATCGCTGAGCTATAAAAAAGCGCTTTTAATCGGCGCTTTTCAGGTCTTGGCGCTCATTCCCGGAACCTCACGTTCGGGCTCGACAATTCTTGGCGCAATGCTTATTGGCACTTCTCGTACCGTAGCGGCAGAGTTCAGTTTTTATCTTGCAGTTCCCGTAATGTTCGGCGCAAGCTTTTTAAAGCTTCTCAAATTCGGTTTTAACTATACCGGACTAGAGGTTGTAATTCTCGCAGTTGGAATGATAACGGCATTTGTTGTATCTGTAGTTGCGATAAAATTCCTCATCGGTTATATCAAGAAAAAGGATTTTACCTCCTTTGGCTGGTACAGAATCGCACTTGGTATTATCGTGATACTATATTTCGAAGTTTTTGCAAAATAATATGTTTCGGGACGATGCCCGCATCGTCCCGTTATTTTTGCAACAATTTTCAAAAATCATAAATTAGAAAAAGTGAGAAAGAATGAGAAAACGCAAGAAAACGAGAGAACTTAAATGTTATTTTAATTTTTTCGAAAATATTTGTTGACAAACATGTTTAGGGTTGTTATAATAGTCAAGCACTTTAAAAGAATTTTAATTGGAGGAAAGAATTATGTCCACTTTTATGGCAAAACCCGCTGAAGTACAGCGCAAGTGGTACGTGATCGATGCTGCAGGAAAGCCCCTCGGACGCACAGCTGTCAGAGTTGCTGATCTTCTTCGCGGTAAGGGTAAGCCCGAGTTTACTCCCCACGTTGACTGCGGTGACCACGTAATCGTTATCAATGCAGACAAAGCAGTTCTCACCGGTAAGAAGCTTGAGAAGAAGTTCTACCGTCATCACACAGGCTACATCGGAAGCCTCAAGGAAGTTAAGTACGCAACTCTTATGGCTACAAAGCCCGAGTTCGCTATGACTCTCGCAATTAAGGGTATGGTTCCCGATACTACTATCGGTCGTGCCGCACTCACCAGACTTCGCGTATACAAGGGCGCTGAGCATCTTCATGCTGCACAGAAGCCCGAAGTTATCGAATAAGAAAGGAGCACAGAGTAATGATTGAAGGAAAGCCTTATTTTTACGGAACCGGCAGAAGAAAGAGCTCTGTTGCCCGCGTTCGTGTTTACAACGGTACAGGTAAGATTATAATCAACGATCGTGAGATCGACGATTACTTCGGACTTGAGACCTTAAAGCTCATCGTACGTCAGCCTCTCGCACTTTGCGACCTCGACGGCAAGTTTGACATTGTTTGCCG
>JAZONJ010000022.1:0-6056 GCA_045654425.1 Acutalibacteraceae bacterium | reverse complement strand
TCAAAGGTAAAATACATCCAAGCGTTACCGAAGCAGTTGTCGATAACATATGGACGAACAAGAAGGGTGTTTTTCTCTGTCCAGACTGCCGAGCAGATTGCCTTGAACTCACGGTTTGCGGGTACGCCGATCTGTCTGTCCTGATAATGAGTTTCGGGGAAGGTTGTTTCGATATTGTGACCTATACCGAAGTCAAGCTTTTTAGCTCCACGGATGGTGTCGTAGTAAAGAACACCTCGGTCGCCCTCAAACTCAAAGCGGATATCTTTGATTCCCATCTGATTGCAACGGAGTGCATATGTCTTTTCGTTGATATTTTCGGCTGTAGGAGATGTGTTTTCTCCCTTAGGACAGTGCGCGGTGAGAGAAGCCAATCTGTCATTTAACTTTTTGAGTTCGCTCTCATCTTCCTCGTATGGTTCGCCCATTCTGTCGTAGATATATTCCTTGAAAATATCAAAAACGAGATAAGATTTATATCCGTCACCCTGAGTATCGCAGGTAAAGGTGCAAACTGTGTTCTTAGCGGGAGATACCCAAGCGCACTGGGAACCCATACCAAGAAGAGCAAAGCCGTCCTCTGCCATCCAGGTCTGATATCCGTAGCCGTGTCCGTGGACAAGGTCTTGGACATTGGCGTGGTTATCTATCAGAGGCTTAACAGCATCTTCGACAAAATCTCGCGGAAGAATCTGCTTACCGTTGGCTTCGCCTTTGTTCTTCATAAGATGAGCAAGTCTGGCAAGGTCACGACAGGTGCAGATAACACCCGAGCCACCCCAGGAATATCCGTCAGGAGACTGAACACACCAGGTATCCTCTGAAAAACCGATGTCACGAAGACCAACATCTAAAAGATAGTTCATAAATGGCTTGCCTGTGACACGCTCAACGATAGCATCCATCATATATGTACCGTGGGTGTCATATCTGAAAACAGTACCGGGTTTGCGGTCTACATATTGCGGATTATTGAAAAAGCAGTGGCACCAATCCCAAACGTAGCGGTCATAAGGCTGACGGCTAAAAGGAGTTGCCATTATAAGCAAGTCGCGGATAGTAGTGGCCTTCAGCTCTTCCGACATATCCTCGGGAATCTTATCGGGGAAATACTTATAAACAGGGTCTGAAAGCGAAATTTTGCCCTCTGCCTCAAGAGCTCCGATAGCCATAGCGGTAAAGGTCTTGCTCGATGAATAAATGCGGTGCATAAAGCCATCGGTGAAAGGTGCATAATAGCCCTCTACAAATATCTCATCGTTTCGGGTCAGAACGAAGCCGTGCACCATAAGACGCTTTTCTTCTAAAGCGTCTAAAAATGCGTGGATATCTGAATATTTTACACCTGCTTTTGCAGGAGAGCCAATTTTAAGAATATCCTTTACCATAAAATCACACCTTATTTAAATTCATCCATATGAACGATTCTTCCCTCACGTGCGCTTATATCAGCGGCAAGAGCGGCAAGTGTTGCGACAAAGCCGTCGTAGGCGTGGTTAATGGTCTCACATTCACCGTTTGCAGAGCGGAAGAACTCACGAAGAAGGTGGTCGTCTCCGCCACCGTGTCCCGAGGTTGCATCGGGAAGCTCGATGGTTGTAATTTCTTTTGTTTTATCAAGAGGAGTGATTTTTATTATCTTTTTGGTGAAATCACCCTCTAAAGTAGCCTTTGTGCCGTGGATTGTGATAAGGCGTGTTTCGGCGCCCGAGAACATAACAAGTTCAAAATTTGCGAGAAGTCCGTTTTTATACTTGATAAGCATAGTGTGACGGTCAAAAACATCCTTTTCGCAGTTGTAAATGCAAAGGTCCTCTTCGCAGTGCCAACGGTAAGGAGAACCGTAATTTCTGTAATTGAAGGAATAAATACATTCATCCTTATATTTGCAGTCACAGCAATGCTCAGCAGCGTCGGGCTTTTCTTCGGGAACATAGAAGTTCTGTGAAGCGAAGGCTACGATTGACTCCATCTCGCTGCTCGTTATGAAGCGGAGAACGTCAATATCGTGGCAGCATTTTGTGTTCATCATACCGCCCGAGAATTTTGTGAAACGGTGCCAACGGCGGAAATAGCTTGAAGAATGGTTTTTATCAAGATTTTCGCTGGCAGTTAGGGTTACAAGCTTACCGAGTTCGCCCGAATCGACAATTTCCTTTATTTTTCCGTAAAAGTTTGTATAACGGAGAACGAAGCCGAGCGCTAAGGTTTTGTCGTAGTTTTTACCGGCATTATAAATTCCTAAAGCACGTTCGGGCGTAACCTCAATCGGTTTTTCGTGAATCATCGGAAGTCCCTTTTCCATTGCGGCAAGAGCAATTTCCATATGAGCGTGGTCGGGGGTTGTGATGATAACAGCTTCTACCTCGGGGTCATTTAGCAGGTCTTTCCAATCGAGGTATTTTGTGGGAAGTTTTTCCTGCTTTCCGAAATGAGCATTTGTAAAATACTCAAGCCTTGTCTCATTAATGTCGCAGGTAGCAACAACGGTATGCTCCTTAAATTCGGGATTATTTATAAGTCGGTTTGAATATACGGCAGCACGAGCGCCAAGACCGATAATACCTAATTTCATAAGAGTTTTCCTCCATTCATAACGCGGATAACGTTAATATCCTTATCAAATAAAACCAAATCTGCATCAAAGCCGACGGCAAGCGAGCCTTTTTCATTCTCAATTCCGAGAATTTTTGCAGGGTTGCGGGTCAACATTCCGACACCCTCGGGCAGAGAAGCAGTTGTATTTGAGAGAATAGTTTTCAGAAGTCGGTTTCCCGATGCGACACTTCCTGCAAAGGCTGTGCCGTCCATAGTATGAGCAACACCGCCGTAGATTCTGACTTCCTGACCTTTTTCACGGCTTCCGAGCTTTGTAACGGTGCCGTCGGGAAGACCTGCACCGCGCATAGCATCACTTGTCAGTATAATCTTGTCGGGACCTTTGCATTTTAAAATAAGTTGCAAAACGCTTTCGGTCAGGTGGAATCCGTCCGAAATCAGCTCGACATAAAGGTCGTCAAGCAAAAGTCCTGCTTCGACTGCACCGCCAACGCGTCTGCCGTCACGGATTCTTGCCTGAGACATACCTGAATAGAGGTGTGTCATAAGACTATAGCCGTTTTCGCTAGCCTCTTTTACGGTGTAGTAGTCGGCATCGGTATGAGCAACCGAAACGATAATTCCCTTATCTGAAAGGTATTTACCAAATTCGATTGCGCCTGTAAGCTCGGGCGCAACACTCCAACGCTTAATGCATCCGAAAGACAGATATTCTTCGGCTTCTTCCATATCGGGTTCTTTTATGTATTTCGGGTCCTGAGCTCCCTTCTGAAGAGGAGAGAAGTACGGCCCCTCAAGATGAACACCGAGAAGATTGCAACAGTCGATATCCTTTGACACTTCATTAAATGTACGAAGAACCTTTTTCGTTTCTTCACGGTCACCTGCTAAAGTGGTCGCAAGCATGGTTGTTACACCGTTAGAGGCGTGGTATGCGGCAATTTTTTCATATTCTTCGGGAACCGCGTCCATAAAGTCGCAGTTTGCTCCGCCATGAATATGGGTGTCAATAAAACCGGGAGAAAGATAGGCTCCCTCACAGTCGATAATTTCTCCGTCGAAATTCTCATTAAAAGAACCTTCTCCGAGAGCCGAAATTTTGCCGTTTTCGGTAATAAGCCACCCGGAAACGGTGCTCGAAGAGAGCACCAGGGTTGCATTTTTAAATAAGGTTTTCATTATTTTACCATAGGTACAGAATCGGGGAGCATAGAAGCTGAATCAGCGTCAACGAAAATCTGAACGCTGGGATGATTCTTCATAATGGTAGCAGGAACCATGTTGGTAATCTCAGAAGTGAGAGTGTCATGGATAGCCTGAGCCTTAACAGCGTAAGGAACGGCAGAAATGATATGACGGCAACGGAGAATCTGAGAAACGGTCATAGAGATAGCCTTCTCGGGAACGTCGGCAAGGGTAGCAAACCAGCCTTCGCCGAGCTGCTGCTGACGGCAACGCTCTGCAAGTACAACTACCTTGTAAGCGTTCTGGTCGTCAAAGTCTGCCGGAGGATCGTTGAATGCGATGTGTGCATTCTCGCCGATTCCGATAAGACCAACGTCAACCTCAGCCTCACGTAGCTTTTCGGTAAGAGTTGCGATAATCTCGTCAACACCATTAGAGGGGTCAACAAAGTTTGCAGCCTTAAGATTAACCTTAGAAACGAAACGCTCCTTAAGATACTTTACAAAGCTTGCGGGATGAGTCTCGTCAATGCCGATATACTCGTCAAGGTGGAACATCTCAACCTTTGTCCAATCAACATCTTCAGCAATAAGAGCCTCTAAGGTTGTGAACTGAGAAGCGCCAGTAGAAAGAATCATTCTTGCATAGCCCTTATCGGCAATAGCCTGATTTAAAAGGCGTGCGGTTTCTTTTGCGGCACGAGCGCCGAGTTCTTTTGCGGTTTCGCTGTAAATTACTTTCATTTTAAATACCTCCAAAGAAATATAAATATAATATACTAATGTAATTGTATATCAATTTTTTATCTTATACCTTAACAAATTTGACGAAAATGGGTAATATGTTGACATGATGAAAGCCGAGGTGTGACCCTCGGCTTCGAATTATTTTATAGTAATAAATTTTTCTGTCTCTGCTGAGCGGTAAGCGGCTTCTACAACACGCTGTACGTGAACCGCATCGGAGAGGGGAACTTCGACAGGAGTACCGTTCAGAATTGAATCGGAGAAAGCATCGATTTCCTTTGTATACATATTTCCGAGAAGAACGTTTAAAAGCTCGGATTTTGTTTCTCCGCGATTCTGATTCGCGTCATATGCGCCCTGATCCGAAACGATAAGTCTTACTTCACCGGCTTCAATCTGACTGAGTGTGCCTTCGGCAACAATGCTGCCCTTTGTTCCGTAGAATTCAAGTCGGCAGATAGCCGCCTCGTCGGGAATGTTGAAATTAGTATCAACATAAGCGGTAAGACCGCCATCCATTTTTAGCATTACTGTTGCGGTATCCTCAACATCGTAAGAAAATGTCTTTGTATCGCAGAAAGCGGCAACCTTTTCGGTCTTCTGACCCGAAAGATATTCGAGAATATCAACGCAGTGAACACCGAGGTCCATGAATGAACCACCACCAGAAAGAGCCTTGCTCTGTCTCCATGCACCCTCGATTTCGGGGTACCAACAGGTGAACTGAGCGCGTGCGGTAACGAGAGAACCGATAACACCTTCTTTTATAAGGCGCTTAATCTCCTGATGATAACCGTGGAAGCGCATCATAAAGCCCGTTGCAGTTAGTACATCATAATTTTTACAATAATTTTCAATCTCTTCACATTCTGCAACAGTAAGCGCAATAGGCTTTTCACAAAGAATATGCTTTCCTGCAGCTGCGGCAGCAAAAACCTGCGATTTATGGAAATTAATGGGTGAAGCGATATAGACAGCCTCGACCTCAGGATTTGCGATAAGCTCTTCAGCAGAGGTGTAGGCATATTTTGCACCGTATTTTTCACGGAGTCGTTCAGCATTAGCGGGGTCAACCTCCATAACGGCTGTAACCTCGGCAAATTTACAGTCCATCATACCGGGTAGGGTTCTTCTGTCGGCGATACCGCCTGCTCCGAGAATACCCCATTTAACCTTTTTCATACCAATATTCTCCTTTCGGATAATTATTATTTTTATTTTAACACTAAAAAGCATTTTTTGTCAATTAACACGGCAGAAATAATCAATATCATACAGTTTATCTTTTCGATTTTTCCAAATTAAACTTTACCTGACAATATTTCACTTTTTCGTTGACGGAAGAAAAAAAGAGAATTATAATGGAATGGTAAGTTTTTATGGGAAAGAGGTCGGCTACATGAAAAGAAATTATGGTATAGATTTTTTAAGATGTTTTTCAATGTTTATGGTAGCGATGCTTCACGTTCTCGGTCACGGTGGAATACTTGATACTGCAATCCCGGGCGGTCTGAATTACAGCATTGCATGGCTTCTTGAGACGGCGGCTTTTTGCGCCGTTAACTG